>DASQAZ010000149.1:0-9517 GCA_035635475.1 Bacteroidota bacterium
AAGAAGCAGATTGCGCATGATCTCGGCGTCAGTTTCCATACCGTTGATACCCACCTCAGAAACATCTATACAAAGCTTCATGTCCACAGCAGAAGCGAAGCCGTGGCAAAGGCGTTAAAGGAGAGATTGCTGTGACGTAATTGGCGAAAAAGTCGGTTTTGATGAAATAGTATTGAAACGCTCGAATTTGTCAAACCCCGGGCGAGCACAATATCGGCTCTAATCAAATGAGGAGTGCACCAAAAATCTTGACTTTTTGAAGACTTCTGTGTAATTTCCCGTGCTCGCGGAGGCGTTCGACGATCCATATGTTTCCTACCAAACACGGGGTTCCTTATGATCAAATTGTTAGTTCGTGTGCTATCCGTTGCTTCCCTCGCTGCCACCCTTCATTCATACTTCCTCGCCCAGGATACATTTTCGATTGTTGCGGTTGATCCGCGAACGCACGAAGTCGGAAGCGCGGGCGCCTCATGCATCGACAATTCCCTAAGGATCAGCGATATCATCGAAGGCGTCGGCGCGATCCACACGCAGGCGTTCTACGTGCCCGCAAACCAACAGACCGCCCATGACAGAATGGTTGCAGGCGACTCGCCGCACGAAATCCTTCAATATGTCACAGCGCACGATGCCGGCAACGACTCCACGATTCGCCAGTATGGAGTCGTCGACCTGGTGAACGGAGGGCGCAGCGCCGGCTATACCGGCGTGAATTGCAACGATTACAAGAATCATCTCACCGGACCGACATTTGCCATTCAGGGAAATATCCTCATTGGTCCGGTCGTTCTCGACACCATGATGTATGTCTTCACACACACACCGGGCCCGCTTGCAGATCGTCTGATGGCGACCATGATGGCCGCCAGAATTCCGGGAGCGGATCAGCGATGCCTTGGGAACGGACACTCATCGCTCTCTTCATTCATACGCGTGGTGCGGGTCGGGGATGGACCCAGCCAATATCTGTTTAAGGATGTGAATTTTAGCTCGGCCGTAGAGCCGATCGATTCTCTTCGAACGCTATTCATTGCGTGGAAGGATTCTGTCTCCGGAGTGGCAGACCCGTTCCTGACGAATGCCGGGATTGATAAGGATACCGTGTTCACGAATGGCGCCGATCATGCAACGGTCGTCGTCACGATAAGGAACAATTCGAATCAACCGTTAGGCAGCGGTTATGACGTTAGCATCACAAATACGGGCCCGGCAACGGTCGGCGCCGTCAACTACATCGGAAACGGCAGATATGCGGCTCACCTGACGCCGCTGGCAAACGGAACCGACACCATCAAGGTCGTAGTTACCCCGCCGTCAGCGTCCGCATTTATGGTGCTTGATCAGCCGGTCGTCCGGTACGCGAACCAGACTGCCCGAGTATGGAACGGTTCGGCGGATTCAGCATGGACGAACGGAAACAATTGGAATCCAAAAGGGATCCCGGCATTTTTCGATACGGTTATAATTCCTTCCCCAACAGGCGGATTTCCTTCCGTCTATCGAGATACCGGTTCGCAGATAAACGTCACCGATCTTCGGATCGCATCGGGATCAACAACAACCATCGCATCCCAGAACGTCTCGCTTGTCATCAGCGGCAAGATGGAACTACACGGTGCGCTCTCACTCAGCGGGAGAACCGGCGGGAATTATTCCGATACGCTGATCATTCTAAACTCTGCCCCGAACGCACTGACAGGGGAGGGTTCAATTCGAACGGGCACGATCCGGCGATCGATCCAGCCGGGATCCACCGACACTTACCGATTTGAGAGTCAACGAACCCTTGTCCGGTTCGATGGTAGCGGCCTGTACCCGCAAACAATGACAATGACGCCTCACCCGGACACCGCAGTGGGGAATTCGTCTTTCTGGGTAGGCGTTCCGGGCGTCGTAGACACCGCCGCGCACTCCATTTCCACCTCGAGCCTGACGCACTTTTCCGATTGGTTTTTTGGCATCCCGGGACTCTCCGGCGCGACTCCCCGTGTCCGCCGCATCTACTCGGTCTCTTCCCATGGCGGCAGCGGCTTCCGGGCGACGATGAGCCTCCGGTATGATTCTTCCGAAGTCATGTCCGCCACCGGCGAGAGCAATCTCCAGCTTCTATTGCTCGGAGCTCCGCAAGACACAATCTCTTATCGCTCATTTTTGCCTGATAGTATTGCCCTTGCGAAAGATGACAAAGGGAAAATCGGAAAGCCGGTGAAGCAGGGAAAGGGGATGCCGAACGCGGTCAATGTTCTTGACGAAGCGTTTCGACAGGGCATCTTTCCCGCCAATCAGGTCGGAGATTCATTGGGCGGGATGATCGTCGGGGTGTCCTTCCTCCGTTCAAATCAGGGAAAATTTAAGGTCGATCCGGTTGCTGCGAAGATCCACGGTTGGATCCGATTTGGAAAATGGGATTCTCATAAGCTGGCCGGCAAGGGGTATCAAGACTTGTTGAAGACACTTTCCAAAGGCGGTGTGCCTCATAACGGAGCGCCGGACAAATTCAATTTTGTGAAAGAGCAGAAAAATGTTCCCCCGTCGAAGCAGAATAACCGTCTCATCGCCGAACAGGCGGCTCTGAAGCTCAACATTCTGGCAAGCCTTACCGGTAAAACCCCCGCCGGGTTTGCAAATCTGTATTACAACGACGGGACTACAAATCCCCTGAACGGGCGAACTGTGGCCGGAATCGCGGCCGCGTGCGACACCTTCCTCACACTTGGGAGGATGCCGTCACAGCAGCTGACACCTCAAATGCTTCTATCGGGGATGCGCTACATTGACAGTGTTTTTTGCGGGCCGATCGATACGGTCAAATTTGTGAACGGCCTGGTATTAAAACCCGTTCGACCGTTGACAGCAGCGTCGTTTTTGCACTCGAGCGGCGCGGCTCAGCCGAAGGTTCTCTCGATATATCAACCGATCGATGAAAATCCCCGGGATTTCACGCTCTACCAGAACTATCCGAATCCCTTCAATCCGACGACAACCATCCAATTTTACCTGCCCGCCCAGGCATCGGTGACATTGAAAATCTACAATGTACTCGGCCAGTCGGTGGCCACATTGTTGAATCGCCAGGACATGGATGAGGGAACGCAGGAGATCGACTTCGACGCACATAATCTCGCCTCCGGTGTATATCTTTACCGGATCGAGGCTCGAATCGTTATCGATCCTGAGGACGGCGCGAACGGAGAAAGGTTCTTCGGCGCGAGAAAGATGCTATTCGTCAAATAAGGATCGACTGATTCCGTCGGCGCAGGCGATGTTATCGCAGTCAGAGATACTCAGGCACCGCGCCTCACCAGATACGCCTTAAGATTGGGCGGCTGATACCCCTGAGCTTTATCGCGGTACCGGTCAACCGCCGTCCCGTGAACCGCATCGTTCCACTCCGGCTGCAGTCCGATGGGTCTGATGAACACTCCGAAGAGCTTATAGATCAGCGTGAGAGACTCTCGCAACCTTGCGTCCGGGTTGGGAATGATCGTCTCCCGGATATACTCCTCATCAAACGCAATCCCCTGCGACGCGGCCTTCTCTTTCATCCACGTGAACGCGATGTCGGAAAGGCCGGAATCCGCATATCCCCCGCCCACGCCGGAGTGAACCCCGGCAAACCAGATCTGCTCCATTATTTGACCCACCGAGTGGGTTTGCTGTTCCCATAACGTCGGCTTGAAAGGTTTCCGCTTTTCGTCGATGGCGAGGGCATGGTATGCGTTTTGCACGTAGCTGCTTAACTTGACGTCGTGAAACCGGAAGCGCCGGCGGGAGAGGAAGAAGCGTGCGTTCCCGGGTATACCCAGCGCGCCGACCGTATCCCAGACTCCAATGAACTTGATCTTGACGATCCCGGAAAAAGAATTTCGAAAGGAGACGGCCTCGGGCAAATCCGGGCCGCCGAGCCGCCGGCGATAGAGATCGAACGCTTCGGGGAATCTGTCCATATGGGCTTTGCGCATAAGCCCGCACTTGCGAATCAATCCGACCGTGCTCCGGACTGTAAAAGCGCCGCGGGAAAATCCGAAAAAAAAGATTTCGTCCCCCTCGGCGTAGTTGTCCGCGAGAAACCGGTAACAATCCTTGATGTTGCGGGAGAGTCCCAGACCAAACGCGCCTCCAAACCAACGATCGAGACCCCAGTTAGTGCCGACGCCGGGATGATAGTAGACGACCTGCTGAATCCCGTCAGGGGATACCGGAAGGATCGCTCTTGCGATCTTCAGGACATTCGTGGGGCACGGTCTTCCCTGGTCCCGCTGATCGGGCACATTCCAGGTGCCGTCGGCGCAGATGATTATTCGCTTGACGCTCACTTCATGAGTAGAAGTTTCCTTGTTTCCATAAAAGTCCCTGCGACGAGTCGATAGAAGTAGACCCCGCTGGACAGATTGCCCGCATTGAATGTCGCCTGATGTTGTCCCGCGCCGATTTGAGCATCCACGAGGACTTTCACTTCGCGTCCAAGCACATCGTAAATCGATAGCCTCACGTAAGAGGCCCTCGGCAGCTCGTAGAGGATCTTCGTGCTCGGATTGAAGGGATTCGGATAATTCTGATACAAGCGATACGACGCCGGAATTCCAGCGGAATGTTGTTCGATGACGCCCGCCACGACGCCGTTCCGGGTGAGGACGGTGACCCCGTGCAGTGTCACGGCGTAGGTCGTGTCTCCCATGGCAGCAAGGAGTTGAACTGTTGTCGTATCGTGCGTAAGGTCGTTCCATGTCGCGCCGTTATCAGTTGAAACAGAAACGCCGACATCCCTGTAACCGATCGGATACACGTACTCGTTTCGCACAACGAAGAGCGCGCCTGAACTATCAATCGAGATTTTCGAGATAGAACTGATCCCGGCGGGCACATTTTTTTTCACCCAGGTTCCGCTTTCCTGATGATAGAGGACCGAGCCTGCAAGGCCGAGCATGTTGCCGTTTTTATCCGGCAGAAGGGTGTTAAAGTAAAATATGTTTGCCGGAATCCCCGCCGTGTCCGGGACCCACGTGCCACCCCCGATCGGACGCTTGAGGACCTTGGGATATGTCGTGCCTCCATTGCTATATGAACCGGAGGCGTACAGGGCCCCATGTTTATTTGATGACATCGAGTATGTGAAACTGTATTGGAACACGGGGAAGCCAACCGTGTCCGGAGCATAGCTAGCGCCCGGAGTTTTCCTATAAATAACCGATTTCCAGCTACTGCCATAAAGTGTAGAATAAGCGTATTGAGTTCCGTTTTCATCGACGTAATATCCGGTGCCGGTGGTCTTCGAGATCCCGGCAGTATCCGCAAACCAGGTGGCACCGCCATCGGTGCTTTTGTACACGGGGGCGAGGGCGTCCGAGGGAGAGTTTGAAAGAACCGTGTAAAGATTTCCGGTGCCGTCATTATAGATCGGAAGGCCGCCTTGATAGCCGCTTGCCGGATAAACCTTCGTCCAAACGGTGTCCGGAGGTCTGCTGGAATATATTCCCAGCGCCGTGCTCTCAAGAAAATGACCGTCCGCGGTCTTGGCGATTCCATAAAACGACTGCGCTTTGATTCCTTTGTTCGAGAGTTGCCATGTTGCTCCTCTGTCCGTGCTTCTGAAAAGACCGATGGATGTAGCGACATGAATGACGCTGTCGCCGCTGAATACGTTGATCGATCTGACGCTGATGGGATTCACCGCAATGGTGGTGATTCCGGCACCAATTCGTGTCCAGGGATGGAGCCCATCCGATGAGCGGTAGATTCCAATTCCGATCGCATAAATATTTCCGAGGGGATCGTCGGCAAAAACAAGATTTCCGGATCCTTCAAGACCGGCGGTGTCGACGAGGGACCACGTCAGGCCGCCGTCAGTGCTCACGTGGCTGACAGGATTCCCGTTCTCGGAAACAAAAATCCTTTGGCGCCGATCCACGAATAATCGACGCAGGTTGAGGGTTCCGAGCGAGACGACTTGATTCCATTTGTTTGAATCGGGATGCTGCTTGAACAATCCCTTTGTTGTCGCCGCATAGACATATTGAAGCGAGTCGATATCAATCCCCCACACGTAGGCGCCGATTCCGGCGAGGCCGGCGCTGTCGACGGAGAACGTGGCCCCGGAATCACGAGAAACATAGACTGCCGAACTCGAGAGAACATAAATGGCGTCGCCGGTCACTTCCACCCATGACTGTGAGAAGAAGCTGAAGCCACCGAGATAACCATATTCATTCTCCACTTCCAGGAGCCTCGAGATCAGCTTTATGACAGTCCCGTCGTTCAGCAATACCAAAAATTTCTCCCCTCCGGATGGCGTGGTTGTCCGCTTGAGACTCTTGATCGTTTTCCCTTTTTGCGGTTCCCAGGTTCTTACGAAATCGGGGGCCAACGCGCCCTCATCGAGATAAATACCGGTGGGCGTTGCAACAACCTCCGCGGAAACGTTGAAGGCCCCGGGAGTGGCCGAACCTCCCACAATGGGTTCTCCGAAAAGGTGTCCGTTCATTGGAACAGGCTGACACAATACCGTTGAAGGTACTCCGTTCGCAATTGAAGACAACAGCACAACGAGGATGGCCGGTAGTCGTCTGCCAATAACATGTGCAAGCAGTCGATCTGATCCGAATAATCGGAAGCGGTAGTTGTTTCTCATTTCTTACCTCCAACTGTCGTTTGAGTGGGATTTACTTAGATCGGTCAATATACGATAGGTTTAATGGTCTCATCTCATAAGCAATAACTTCTTAGTCTGAATAAATTCCCCGGCCTTCAGGCGATAGTAATACACCCCGCTCGCGAGATGCTTCGCGTCGAACTTCGTCTCATATCTTCCCGCAACTTTTTCTTCATCGGCGAGAACCGCTGCCTCCCGCCCAAGCACGTCATAGACATTCAGCAGAACGTGCGAGGCCTTCGGCAGCTCGTATCTTATCGTCGTGCTCGGATTGAACGGATTGGGGTAATTCTGGTACAGCGCGTAGCTCTTCGGGAGGGGCCCTCCGTCGTGCACGCCCGAGCTCACCGTGTCGAGGCGGTTGCTCAACGTGTTTGTCTGCACCGGCGCGTTGAAATCAAAATACACCGACGCGGAATTCTTCACGATCGTTCCCATCGGCACCCCGGAGTCGGGCCGGATGGAATACCAGAAGTACCCGTGGCTTTCGGGTTCGTTGTGTAAGCTGTCGACGAGGTTGATGTCGCTGAACGTCCACTGCAGCTCGCGCCCATTGAGAATCTGGAACGAGTACGGATGGCTGGCGGCCCCTAATGCAAGCGTGTTCGGATCGAGGCTGCTGTCCAGCGTATCGAGTACAACGATGTTGAACGCCGTGTCGTTCCCTACATTCTGGAATCTGACCTTGTAGGTGAGCGTATCGGTCGGGCGCACGATGTGATCTGCGCCGGCTCCTTCCGGAGAAACCGCCTTATCGTTAGGATCGAACGAGCCTGAGACACGCTGGGTCTCGCTCGAGGTATTATTTGCCGGATAAGCGTCGCCGATGACCGGCTCTATTTTCGCGGAGCCCGCGAGATCTGTTCCGATCGCCGTCGTGGAAGGGATCTGGACGGTAACGCCCAGTGTCCCGCCCGCCAACGGAGCGAGTAAGCCGAGGTTCCAGGTGAGCGTGTGTGCCAGCGCATCGAATACCCCTGACGGAGTGCTCGATTGGTACACAACCTCCGGGGGCAGCGTAAATGTCACGACTCCCGTAACACCCACCGACCCCTTATTAGAATAGGCGATCGAATAGTGCTTGGTAAATCCGGGACGGGCGGTGCCCGCGGACAGGTCAACGCTCAGATCCTGAACGCCGGGGATCATGCGGTTGCCGAAATTATACCCGGTGAGGGAGTCGCCGCCGGCTACGACGACATTCGTGTACTCGCCGCCCGCCGGGCATGTCTGCTGCCAGTTCCGCTGGTTCGCCTCGGCGAGCATGTAGGTGCCTGCAGGAACGTTGTTGAAAATGTATGCGCCGTTTCGATCGGTGTAGCCGTACCAGCCGAGCGGCTTGATGATGACGAACCATCCCGGAAGTCCGTTCTCACCGGCATCGCGCACACAGTTGCCGTTGGCGTCGTTGAACTTTACCCCGCTGATCGACCCGAAATTGGGGTGGTTTCCGAAATCCACCCCCGTGACGTGCGAACCGCTCGTAATGACGAAGTTTCCGGGGTTGGGAGTCGTCTGCACCCATCCGGGCTTGGGGACTTCCCGAACAGTGTACGTACCCGGAAGCAGCGGCGCCAGGGAATATCTGCCGCGGTTATCGGAGAGTACGCAAAGAGGTTTCAACGCGGAAATCGGATCGCCGAGGGTCACAGTGATGCTCTGAATTGTAGCCACAATGTCTCCGGTCGAAACATTGCTCAGGACGATTCCGCCGGCTCCGGTGTAGGATGTCCCGGTACCCAGCGGAATGCCTGCGACGTTCCCTTTAAGATGAATCGGCGCAGCATGAGCCGTATGCTTGAAGACTGTTTGGGTATAATAATTGCGGAAATCCACCTCGGTGAAGACATCGAAGAAGCTCGCCGCCGGGAACGTAGCGCCGTCACCGGATATACGGCCGAATGATCGCGGGCCCGCGGGGGGTACCCTGAGCGACACAAGCACGTCCAGGAAGTCGCCCGCAAGATGAATGGGCTGAACCGAGTGCAGTGTGAGGCCGAGCAATTCAGTCGGGATTAAGTTTCCGGCGGGGACATAATCGCCGCGGCGATCGACAAAGATTCCGTCGAATTTGACCTGCTGCGTGCCGATGCCCGGGAAGTCGAGCGACATTGTAACGGCAACACGATCGAGATCAAACTGCGGCGGGTGCTGCTGAGGCACGAGACAGAGATTCCAGTACAGATAGCCGTTTTCGTTCGGATCTTTGACGCCGTTGTTGTTCTTATCGGCAAACTTCTGGCCGTCGATCGCCCCCGGGACGAAATTCCCGAAGTCGATGTTCGTGACCGGTTGATTGCCGACGATCACCGTATAATAGGGCTCGCCACCCGTCTGAATCCAGTTGGCCTGCGGGGCCTCCTCCACCCGGTACGTATCGGGAGGGACATTTGTGAACGAATAGTTACCGACGAGATCTGTCAGTGTCTTGAGCGTATCATGCCTCGGAGAAATGGCATAAATTTGCCACAAGTTAAGTGCCTCTTCCCCGGCGTCTTTGAGGCCGTTTCCATTCCTGTCGTGCCACTTCATACCCCGGATCGAACCGGCGGTCGTCACGGAATCATCGTTCAGGATTGTACAGATTCCCTGGCTGTCGGCAAAGGTCGCATTCGTCGGCGAAGAGAGGTTAAGGAAAAACGTTTCATTCGGTTCGTTGAGCAGATCCCCATTCACGAGAATCGTATCGTTCCTCGTCCCCGTGCCGGCCGGGAAGGTCAGCGTACCGGTTTTCGCCGCATAGTCGCTTCCTGCGGTGGCAGTGCCATCCGCGGTCGAGTATTGCACCGTTATCGGTTGACCGCTCGGTGCCGAGAGGCTGACGATAAAGATGGCATTCGTCGTCCCGCTGTTTCCTTCGAGCAC
>DASQAZ010000150.1:0-24800 GCA_035635475.1 Bacteroidota bacterium
GGCGGGCATTTTCATCTCCGCCCATCCATACAGTCCCTCGACGGATTCCTGCACGAACAGATAAATAAATGGAAGAACGGGGATGAAGAATCGAAACCCCGCCAGAACATCTCCCCCGACGGTAACCACATATATCGTGTAGGCCGCCAGAAGTGAGAACAAATACGCGAGGTCTCCCTGCCCTTTGCGCCAAACGAGAACGGCAACGGGAAGGATAAGGAGCAAACCTCCGAGCATGTAGTTCCTCGAGAACATCCAGAGGTAATCAAGACCCGCCGAGAAATACTCCTTCGACAGGCCCGCCTTGGCGTAGAACGTGTTGGGGAAGAGATGGCCGTAATAGGAAAGCCGCCAGAGCGTGTAGGCGCCGATCGGAGCGAGGTAGAGCGCACACCAGAAGGCAAGCCGGCGAACGGCCAGCGCCCGATTTTTCCTATAATCCTCGGACAGGGAAAAGATGATCGTCAATCCGGCGAACAGCATCCCCTCCGGACGAGTCAGCGAGAGAAGGGCGAATACCACCGGCGTCCACGCGCTTGTCCTGTTGCCGGTCCGCTCCCGAAGCAGGGATAAAACCCCAAGCAGCAGGAGAAATGTAAACAGCGCCGTTTCCATCCCGCTGATGCTCCAGTATGCCGCGGCGCCGTTCGCGGCCATCAGGCCGGCGGCGATCAACGAAAAACCTGCGGCTCCCGCTCTTGTCCCCCCCTTTCCCGCTCCGCGGGACCAAGCCGGGACACTGCGGGACCGTGCGATCTGCCCGGAGAGCCGGTAGAGCAGGTACAGGGCCGCCAATTCGAACCCGACTCCGATATAGCGCGATGAGACGACAAGATTGAGTCCCAGTTTTGCCGGCACAGCGAGGACCAGCGCCCAGAGGAGGCTCGTGTACCCTTCGACGTATTCTCCGGTATTGAAGACGAGACCGCTGCCCGCGGTAAAGTTCCTGATAAAACGAAAGGTGATGAAAGAATCGTCCTGGATGAACTCAAAGAGCCGTGCATGGAGGAAACACCCGACGAGCAGAACGGTCAGCCCCGCCCTTTCAATCGAAGCTGGCGAAGGCGCCCAGCCCGGCCGACCTGGAAAATTCTGCGGTGTGAGTGCCTGCTGGACTTTTTTCTTCCAATCGTACACCGACAGTGCCTGTACTCAGAGGAGGAGAGTCACTTGGAGAGGAGATTGATGCAGGAAGCGAATACCCGATCCACCGAGAGGTATTGCATGCAATTGTTCGGGCAGGTCGGGGAATAATAGCAGTTGCACTCGAAATCCGGTTCGAGTATTTCTCCGCGCCCGTAGAGCTCGAACTCGTGACGGTTGAAAATATTATTGAACAGGACGACTTTCTTTTTAAGGCCGATCGCAAGGTGCATCGCCATGGTCACGGCCGTAACGACCAGCTCGCACCGTTCCACCTCGCTGATGAACTGGCGCAGGGGGAAATGGCCGAGGTAGAGCGCCCCGCTCTGCTTCGCAAGTTTCAGGTTCTTTTTGTGTTCCTGTTCGCCGCCGAGGAGAAGGGGCAGGTGGCCCGCCTTCTTTAGTTTGCGGGCGAGGAGAACCCACGACTTCTCCGGCCACAGTCTCGACGGCCATCTCCCCCCGGCGCCCGTGTTCAGGCCGACAATGCGCTTCCGTGCGGGCAGTTTCCATTTGTAGTCCCCGACCTCCGGCATGATATATTCCTCGCCGGAGAATGTAAATCCGCAGATCTCAAAGATCTCCTGCTGGTAGCTTTTATCGTTCATCTTGCTCAGATCGTCGAAGAGCCCGGTCAGGTACTTGTGCTCGGCGGCCGCGTCCACCGGCACGCACATTCCGTTGACAAGCGTGAATCCCTTCTTGTCGCGGGCGGAAAGTCCTGCCAGGAGGGCTCCGGCTTCCCTGTCCTTGTCGAGGTTATAGATCGCGTCGAAACTCACCGCGTGCAGTATTTCAATGCTCTGGGGCGTGAAGGCCAGGATTCGATCGACAATCGGGGGGATCACATCGGGGGTGAGGGTCAACCACCAGATCTGAGCGCGGGGTTCGACCTCCTTGAACTTCCTCAACAGGGGCGTCGTCCGGATGACATCTCCGATCGCCCCCAGTTTGATAATCAGAATCTTCTTCCCGGTGGGATCGTAGTGCCGGCAGTCGGCGCCCCGCTCATCCACACAATGGACGCCGAACTGTTTGTGCGGCGCGCATGGGACGTCTCCCCGGAAATGGCGGCAGTCGAGTTTGAGATCTTTGAGAGTGAGTCTCAGGTCACTTCCAGATTTCGCGGATGGAGTACTCCCGGTCCGAGGTCTGTCGGGTTTTCGAGATCATCTCTCCCAGGAGCCCCACGGAGACAAACTGGACGCCCACGATGATCATCAGGATACCTCCGGTAAACAGCGGCCGGTTGCTCAGCGCCAACCCCTCCCTGTACTTGAGTACAATCAAATAGACGTCGACGGCAAGACCGGCGAGAACGAAAAGGATCCCCCAGAAACCGAAGAGGTGGAGCGGGCGCTGGAGGTAGCGGGTCGTAAAGAGAACGGTCAGGAGATCGAGGAAGCCCTTCCAGAACCTCCCGATCCCATACTTGGTCTTCCCGTATTTCCTCGAGTGATGCTGTACCGGAACCTCTCCGATCTTGTATCCGAGCCAGTGGGCAAGCACGGGAATGTATCGGTGAAGCTCACCGTACACCTTTACCTCCTTGGCAACTTCCTTCCGGTACGCCTTCAGACCGCAGTTGAAATCATGAATGCGGATACCGGTCACAACGGAGGTTACAAAATTGAAAAAGCGCGATGCCATCTTCTTGCCGATCGGATCATAACGTTTCTTCTTCCATCCGCAGACCAGGTCGAGCCCTTTCTTGATTTCGCCGACGAGATTCGGAATCTCCATCGGGTCGTCCTGGAGGTCGGCATCCATGGTGACGACAATGCTTCCCTCCGCGTGGGCGAATCCGACGGACAAGGCCGCCGATTTGCCGTAATTACGGCGGAAGCGAATGATCTTCACTCTCCGGTCACGATTCCGCAAGTCATGTAAGACCCGCATCGATCCATCGGTGCTGCCGTCGTCGACAAAAATGATCTCATACCGCCCCAACCGGTTCGCGATGCTCCGGATTGACTCGTACAATTCGCGGAGAGATAGCTCTTCATTGTAAACGGGGATGACGATTGAGAGATCGTTGCCCCCCTCCCGATGGGACTGCTGACCTTCCCTCCGTCCCCGCTGCTGCTGATTACGGCGGTCCCTGCCCTGCGGCTGACTGCGGCGATCCCTGCCCTGCTGCTGGGGAGCCGGTGGCTTTTCGACCTGGGTTGGCGGGCCTTGCGGCTGTGGGGAGGATGGAGGTGGAGCTGGAGGAGATGAATCGGGAACGCTCTCTTGCTGCTGATTTAGCCCTGGTTCGTTTGGTTCAGCCATTCATCCCTCATTCAGATTTTGACGAAAAATACGATATTTCTGCCTGAAAATCAAAGACTTGCAATTATCCCGGCCACTCTTTATTATAGTAGCACCACCCGCCCCGGACTCTTGTGTGAGCAAACCCGCAAAGGAGAGGAGAATGGAGGAGTCATGAAACTGCGAAACTATCTCATCATTTATACCGCTCTGCTGGCCCTGGGGAGTATCCGCGCATCCGTCCAGGCACAGCCCCCGGTCGTCGCCGGAATTGTCCAGGGAGTCGTGACCGATGATTCATCCGGAAACCCCATCAAGGGCGCATTCGTGGCCTTTCTATCCACCCGCCCCACGTGGTTCCCGTGGAGGATCAATTTTACCATCACGGATTCGCTTGGACACTATTCGACAAAGCTCGATACCGCCAGGTATTTTGTCGTTGCCGTGAAGTTCGGATATTTCCCCGAGTGGTACAACAATGTTCGCACCCGGGACAGCGCGACGGCGTTGTCCGTTTCAAGCGGAGACACGGTGAAGGCGGACTTCAGACTCCATGGAATACCTCCTCCCGTTCTGGTCAGCGGCACCGTCACGGACAGCGTATCGGGACTCCCGCTTCCGGGGGCGCTCGTCGCCTTCTTCAGGCCCTTCCACTGGCCTCCCGGCTCAGAAATACCGGCAGGTCTGATCCCGGGATTTCCCTCCGACCTCGAACGACCGGAGCCTGTCGGCATTCCGACCATAGGATGGATCGCACGGACCGATTCGACTGGGCGCTACACTGCGCGTGTCGCGGCAGGCGCGACCTTGATTTCGGCCTCATTCAAGTTCGGTTACGTTCCGGAATTTTATGACGACAAGCATAGCCCCTTCGAGGCGAACAAGCTGGTATTCTCACGCGATACGAGCGGCATCGACTTCGATCTTGTTCCGATTCCTACATTCACAGGCTCCCTGTCGGGTACAGTAGTGGATAGTGCCCGTAGAGGCGTGCCTTCACACGTGCTCCTGATTGACATGAGGGCCGACCCCCGCACTCTTATTACTCGGCACATCTTCTATCGCGCGACAGATTCGCTGGGAAATTACCAATTCGATCATCTGCCCGATGCCCCATACGCCGTCCGTGCGATTCCGGTCACACAGTACGCCCCCGCCTGGTACGATGCGGATAGCTGCGGCGTACTTGAATGGTCCGCGGCCGACTCCGTCCACGTTGCCGGCAATGTTACGGGGATCGACATTTGCGTAAAGTCCTTGTCGGCGACGGGAGTCGGAGTGATTGCCGGAACAGTTTTCCAGGCACCCCACACTAGTTCTTCTGCCGGCGGTCCGGGGATCAGCGGGACCGTCGTGTACGCCCTTACGCCGGGAAACAATCAGGTGCTCGGCTTCGACGTCACCGATGTCGACGGCTCATACAGAATACAGAACTTACCCGCGGGGGTTTACGATGTGGCGGCCGATAAGGAAGGGTACCTCCCGGCTTCGCCGCGCCAGTATACCCTCGATGCGGCGGATAACTACACGGTTACGCAGGCTTCGATCGGCATATCGCCTGCAATTCCCCTCGGTGTGGGACCGGGGAAAGGCGGCATACCGCGTGAATTTTCGCTTAATCAAAATTACCCGAACCCGTTTAACCCGATGACGACGATCTCGTACGATATCGGTCAGGCATCGGTCGTCACGCTGAAGGTCTATGATATCCTCGGAAGGGAGGTTGCAACGCTCGTCAACGAGGTCAAGTCGCCGGGGAGCTACCGGACATCATGGGACGCTTCGAACTTTCCCACCGGGGTCTATACCTACCGCGTCCAGGCAGGCAAGTTCGTGGACATGAAAAAAATGTCGCTGATCCGCTGACGCGACTCAGGTTAACACCCGAGAGCTGGCTCGTAGCGACCTCCCCCGAGCTATCCTGACTTGCCGGGATTGATTCCGATGACTCGGGACGAGTCGGGACCAAGTGTGATGAGCCGGCTCTCGGTTCTCAATCCAAAGAACTCCAAGCCGCACTAGCTTAAGAGGCGGAGCAGCTTCACTCCATGACCCATCGAGGGCATGGGATCATCTCTCGGAACTTCATTTCCAACACCATTCCAAACTTTTCCCAGTAGAGGAGTGCTATTATGAAACTTCGATGCTTGCGGTTCGTTTTGGTGCTGTTGCCGATTCTGCGCTGCCCATCGGTAGGACAAGTCCCGCGACTGCTCGCTTATCAGGGGGTTTTGACCGACAGCCTCGGGAATGCAAAACCCGATGGTCCCCACTCCTTCACATTCAGGTTTTACCTCTCTCTCAACGGGGGAAACGCTTTGTGGTCTGAGACACAGACGCTGCAGGTGAGACGCGGCCTTTTCTCCGCCAGTCTGGGCAGCGTCGCTCCAATACCCGACTCCCTGCAATTTGATCAACAGTATTATTTCACCTTGCAGATTGATGGAGGCCCGGAGCTTTCACCGCGTGTTCCACTGTCGGCCGTCGGCTATAGCTTGAATTCACTGCGAGCTGACAGCGCGAAATTCGTGAAGAACTTACCGCCCGTTCCCCGCCCGTTATCTCCCCCCATTGCAGCCGGTGAAATATCCGATAGTTCGGTGATAAACTCGAAACTCGCCGACTCCTCCGTAACGAGCCGGAAGATTGCGAGAGGTCAGGTTGTGAGAAGTCTCAACGGCTTGAAGGACACAGTGCTGTTGCTTGCCGGGAACAACGTGACGATCACGCCGGGTGGAAATTCTCTGACAATTTCTTCCACGACAGGCGGCGGGGGTGGCCTCACCTTACCATTCAGGGGCGCCATCGCTTCCGATTCCGACGCCTTCTCGGTGACAAACAATGGACTCGGCCGGGCCGGAGTTTTCGAAATGACTGCACTCAATGCATCCGCGGCCGCCCTCTTGGCACGCTCGGCCGGCCCGAACAATGCGATCGACGGCGTGGCGCTTGGAAGCGGCTATGCAGTATCGGGCAGCACAGCGAGTGCGAACGCCTGGCCCGGATACTTTTCGATTACGAATAACAAGAGCGCATCGAGCGCCCTCTTTGCAGTCACCGATGGTAAAGGTGAGGCGGTCTACGGCAGGAATCTTGGTCTGGGAACTGCGGGTAGGTTCGAAGTCAGCAATGCCGCCGATACAAGTAGCGCCCTCTACGGGGGGACGAATGGGGCCGGAAGTGCCCTTTACTCGCAAAACAGCGGTACAGGCACGGCGGCTCAATTCTATGTCTTGAATGGCGCGAGCAACGCGTATGCGGTACAAGCACAAACCGTCGGCCAAGGCGATGCTGGAAACTTTCTTGTCAACAGCGCAACGAGCTCGGGAAATGGGGTATACGGAATTGCTAATGGCACGGGAGCCGGAGTTCGAGGATTCAACGCAGGCAAAGGTTCAGCCGGATGGTTCGAGAACTACGCCGGAGGCGGATTGATCCCAAGTCCCACTGTCATGGTGCTGAGTAACGGAGAGCCGGGGCATGGTATTCTCTGCAAGAAGACCGGCGATGAGGGGAGTGCAGGGTTTTTCTGGAATTCCAAGTCATCGAATCCGAGTCCCGCCTTGCTTGCCGTTACATCGGGAAATGGCGTCGCAGTCAGGGGCGTGGGTGGAGCGATCGGCGGAGGCGCGCGGTTCGATATAGATACGGCTACCAACGGTCAAACAGCCCTTGAAGCTTACACAAGCGGAACAGGGCCGGCGGCAGTATGCAGAATTAACGCGGCGGCGGCAAATATTAATCCTGCCCTTGTTGCTGAAACGAATAGTATTGGAGTTGCTGCGGAGATCCTTAGTACTTCTACCACAAATAACAACAATCCGGGGATGCGGGTTACGTACAGTGGCACACTAAATGCCGCTGAATTCACGGCTGACAACTCGAGTGGTGCCGGGGACGCAATTCTTGCGACCTCCCACGGTACCGGTTCTGCCGTATACGCCGTCGGCGGGAAGGGGCCCGGTCTCACGGCGACAAATGGTTTCATCGCTCCTCGTGCGGCGCAGTTTCTCGCTCAAGGTTCCGGAGGAGGGGACGCGGTCTACGCCCAGAGCGAATCCGGCAATGCCATCACCGCAGAGTCATTCGGCATCGGTTATCTCTTCCACGGCACTCAATACGGTAACAGCAACGGCGTTGTCATCGACATGAATTCTTCCATTTCAAGTTTTAACGCGCTTGCCATTAGTCAAAGCAGCTCGGGAACAGGAATCAACGTCTCCGGAGGCAATTCGATAATAACACGCGCAGTCGGAAAGCCGAATAGGGTCGGAATTCGGTCGTTCGTCGACGATTCAACGGATTGGGCCGGAGATTTCAATGGCAATGTAAACATCAACGGAACCCTCACATCAACGGTCAAGGATTTCAAGATCGATCATCCTCTCGACCCGGCGAACAAATACTTGTCCCATTCAGTGGTCGAGAGTTCCGAAATGATAAACGTGTATTCCGGCAATGCCACACTTGACGCTCAGGGAGGGGCAATAGTGCATTTGGCGGGTTGGTTCGAGGCTGCTAACTACGATTTCCGCTATCAGCTGACCTGTGTGGGAGGGTATGCTCCTGTCTACATCGCGCAAGAAATTTCTGCCAACCAATTCAGGATTGCGGGGGGAAGGGCCGGACTGAAGGTGTCGTGGCAGGTGTCCGGCGTACGACAAGATCCGTATGCGAAGGCTCATCCGCTGCGAGTCGAGGAATATAAACCGCCTGACGAGCGGGGATTTTACCGCCATCCGGAGGTCTACGGATTGCCCGAGGACCGCGGAATAAACTGGGCACATGATCGCGATCTCATGCAAAAAATGAGAGCGAAGAGAGAAGAACACCATTCGGATAACAAGTGAGCGGGTGAAGAGATGAATATCCTCAATTTCAAGACCTGTCTCTCGCTCGGTGCGCTCTGTTTCGTGCTGGCAGCGAATGCGACTGCCCAGAACGACACCACGGGCTGGTTTGCTTTCGATGGAGGATTCGGGACCCCGCGCACCGGCAATTCGGTCGTAAAATCGGGGCTCGGACAACCTTTCATGGGGATTTTGCAGCAAAATAACACGAAGGTCTCGGGAGGATTCTTGTCCCATCCGCTGCTTCGAGGGACGCTCCTTGGCGTAAAGGACCGGGACCGTGTTCCATTTGCGTTCTCTCTTCTTCAGAATTTTCCCAATCCGTTCAACCCATCGACCCGGATTGAGTACGCACTTGCGGAGCCAGCCATGGTTTCATTAAAGATATTCAATTTGCTGGGACAGCAGGTTTCGACACTAGTTGATGAGCTTCAACAGGCGGGAAATCGGTCTGTGGAATTAGACGCGTCGGTATTTCCAAGCGGCGTCTACTTCTATCGTCTCCAGGCAGGCAAGTTCGTGGACGTGAAGAAAATGATACTGATGCGCTGACGATCCTCGGATTCAATGGTCGAGGCCGCCGGATGTGAATTGGAGGCAGTCACGCGAAGGATGGCTCTCCCCGGGTAGCCCTTCCAAAAACACAACAAGTAGCCGGCCCATCTCGCGATCAGGCGGGACGAGCCGGCTTTATTTTTTGGATCTCTCTACCCTAGCCGCCTGCTATGGATGCCAATATAACCAGCGGCTCCGCTCCCGAGATGACCGGGTCTGGCAGCGTCACGTTCGCCGGCTCCAGAGAGAGGTCCTCCTGACAGGCGAAGTACCTTAAGAACGGCCGGCGTTCCTGCGTGACATGATCGCGGATCGTCCCTTTGAGCATCGGATAGCGGGCCTCCAGCGCGTCGAGGACCGAGCCCAGCGTGGCAGGACCCTCGACTGTGAGTTCCACTTCTCCGTCGACGTGAGCCAGCGTTTTGAGGGGATATGGAAGTACTACCCGGATCATGCCAGAGTCTGGACCTCCACGGAGAACACGGGCGGCAGATCACGAACGATCGGGAACCATTTGTCTCCGGAATCGGCCGACGCATACACCTGTCCTCCGGTGGTTCCGAAATACACGCCGCAGGGATCGAGCGAGTCGACCGACATCGAGTCGCGCAGCACATTGACGTAGCAGTCTCGCTGCGGCAGACCGTTCGTGAGCGGTTCCCACTCGTTTCCGCCCGAGCGGCTGCGGTACACGCGCAGTTTCCCCTCGAGAGGAAAATGTTCGGAGTCGCTTTTAATAGGCACGACATAGATTGTTTCCGGCTCGTGCGCGTGAACATCGATGACAAATCCGAAATCGGTCGGCAGATTGCCGCTGACCTCGCGCCAGTTATCGCCCGCGTCGTCTGTGCGCAAGACGTCCCAATGCTTCTGCATGAACAGTGTGTTCGGACGAGACCGGTGCATTGCAATGCGGTGGACACAGTGACCAATCTCGGCATTCGGATCGGGGATGTATTCAGACTTGAGCCCGCGATTGATCGGTTTCCACGACGTGCCGCCGTCATCAGAGCGGAAGGCGCCCGCCGAGGAGATGGCAACGAAAATTCGCTTGGAATTTTTGGGATCCAGAAGGATCGTATGCAGGCACATCCCGCCTGCACCCGGCGCCCATTTCGGTCCTGTCCCGTGACCGCGCAGTCCTGCCAGTTCCTGCCAGGTTTTTCCACCGTCGGTCGTGCGGAAGATCGCCGCGTCCTCAATGCCGGCGTAGACCGTATTCGGATCGGTAAGGGACGGCTCAAGATGCCAAACGCGCTTAAACTCCCACGGGTGTTGAGTGCCGTCGTACCACTGGTGCGTGGTGAGGGGCTTCCCGCTACCCGGAGAGGTGTCATAAACGAACTTGTTGCTTTCACCCATGGGCATGCCGTCCGGAGTCTTGGTCGGTTCACCCGGCTTTGTACCCGGCTGCTCCCAGGTTTTGCCGCCGTCGCTGGAGCGCTGAATGATCTGACCAAACCAGCCGCTGGTCTGCGAGGCGTACAGCCGGTTCGGATCGGCGGGGGAGCCCTTCATATGATAAATCTCCCAGCCTATGAAATGGGGTCCGCTGACATCCCACTTCTGTCGTTTTCCGTCTGATGTAAGAATAAATGCGCCTTTATGCGTCCCTACCAACACTCGTACCGAGCTCATTTTCTTTCCCCCATCATTGTTTGTTTTCCCGGTGTTTTGTGGCTTCGTTGGTTAGCGGCACCGCCCCCCGTGACTGGTGCGCTTGTGTAATAATATCAAAATACTTCTGCAAAATCAAAAAACGCGCATCGCTTCTCTCAAGGACTTTTCAAATATTTTATTCGTTGGTTCGTCCGCTGATACAGTGAGTTCTTATCTCCGGAAGGGGCACAGAACGCTATCGCCTTCCTGTAGAATTCAAGCGCCTTCGATTTATCCTGAAACAAATTCTCGTAAAGCACTCCGATGTTGAAGTATGTCCGGGAGGATTTCGGGTTCTCACGCAGTGCCAATTGATACGCCTCCAGAGAGGCCCTCTTTGATTTCAATTCGTAGTAGGCAGTGCCGATCCGATCGTACGCGTTCGCTATGAGGTCAGACTTTGAAAAAAGAATGGCGTGTTTTAACGCCTTGATAGCCGCGTCATACCGGTGCAGTTCCACGAGACTCAATCCAAGATTGAAGTAGGCACCCGGATTTGTTGAATCGGCGGCAAGAACAATTCGGAACTTCAACGCGGCCGAGTCGTATTTGCCCAGGTAATAGTAGCATAACCCTTCCTGTTCATAGGCATTTGGTCTGTAGGGGTCTTGCTCCACCTGGAAATAGAGCAACAGCGCTTTCCTGTAATACTTCGATCTAAAATAGCAATTGGCCAGGTTCATCTTAAGACTGGCGTCTCCGGGCTGCATCGCCAGAGCTTGTTGGAACGCTACGGTTGCATAGACTATTGAATCAGCCTCAAGGTAGGCAAACGCAATATCCCTAATACACGGAAAATAGGCGGGATTGAGCTCGAGAGCTTTGTTGTATTCGGCGATGGCGTCAATAATTTTCTTGCTTGAACGATATGCCGACCCGAGCAAATAATGCATCTGTTGAGAGTTTGAATCAATGGTCAAACCCTTTCGCAAGAAGGTGATTGCCGTGTCGTAAAGACCTTCTTGAAGATAGATTTGGGACAGGCTCGACACGGCCCTTGTTTCATTCGGATGCAGTTGAATGAGTCTAAGGTAATAGAATTTGCTCTTATCGAAAAGGCCGCATTGAAAGGATACCTGTGCCGCGTGTGTGATGAGAAGAATGTTGGAGGAGTCGCGCCGAAGCCCGAGGCCAAAGCTACGATCCGCATCCTGGCAATATCCAAGCTCGGACAGAGACAAACCGAGGTAATCGTACGCCCGGACAATCGAAGAATCCCTTCCTAGAGCACGACCGAGTAATTCAATTGCCGAGGAATAATCCCCCCTGTTAAAATTCTGGAGTCCTGCCTCAAGCAACGTAACAGCAACAGAATCAGATTGACCTCGGAGAGAAAAGAAAATCGAGAAGAGAAGAATTGTTTCCGAGATCAGAAAGGATGAAAACCGAATCCTCGGCATGTCGACCTTATCCATCAAGAAATCTGTCTCATGCAAGCGCCGAATTTCAAGCCCCCCTGGCTTCCTCCGCCGATCCATCCTCGACTAAAACATGGATTTCCTTATTTTAGTCTACATAGCCACGTTAAAACAAGAGAATCCATTGTTGAATCGCCCCGCGCTACTTAATCGGAAGAGCCCCGATCCCCGGCTCCTTCATCAGCCGCTCGACGGCGTCGGCATCTCTCGGCAAATCCTTCGTGAGCAGCTCATACCCGCTTTCGGTTACCAGAACATCGTCCTCCAGCCTTACGCCGATATTCCAGTATTTGGGATAGACACCGTCCGAATGAGCGGGAATATAAATGCCCGGCTCCACCGTCCATACCTCCCCCGCCCTTAACACGCCTGTCAGCGAGACATCGTGGACGTCGAGGCCGACCGGGTGCCCGACGCCATGCATGAAATACTTCCGGTAGTCCGCCGAATCTTTGATAATGCCCAGTTTCAGCAATCCGTCGCGGACCACCTCGATCGCCTTCTTGTTCACAATCGCATAGTAATTGACGCCGGGCTTCATGAGGTCCATCGACTTCTCCTGGGCGCTCAGGACGATGTCATAGATTTGCCGCTGAGGCGGAGTGAATTTTCCCCCCACCGGAATCGTGCGCGTGATGTCGGACGCATAATTGTGATACTCTGCGCCGCAATCGGCGACGATCACCTCTCCGGAGCCAAACCGCCGGCGGTTCGACCCATAGTGAAGGATGACCGAGTTCTCGTTGGAACCGACGATGCACGGATAGGCCATATACTCGGCTCCCTGGCTGCCGGTGACGTACTCGAAGACGGCCTGAAGCTGATACTCGTACATCCCCGGCTTACACGATTTCATCATCTGCCGGTGTCCCTCCATCGATATGTCGACAGCCCGCCGGATCAGGCGAAGCTCCTCGGGGCTCTTGACTTCCCGCATCTGGCGGACGAGCGGGATTGGATTGCGGATTCCCACTCTTCCCCCATGCTGAAGCCCGCGTTCGAAATTCCCAACGGTTCGAACGAAGTCCGCGAGCTTTCCCTCCGCCTGGGGCGGCTCCAACGGGAAGTACGCCTGTTTGGCGTTGAAGACAATCTTGCCCAGCGTTTTCTCAACATCTGAATTGGGGAGAGATGACTCGAAGCCGAGCACCCGGATGGCGCCGTATGGACCGAGCTGTCTGCCGGTCCAGGTCTCCCGTGCCGGGTTGCGCTCGTCGACGAACAAGACCTCACGCACATTGTGCTTCCCCGAAGTATCGGACACCTCGAACGGCTTCGACGACAGCAGCAGGAAAGAATTCGGCTGATTACAGCCTGTCAGATAGAAAAAATCGTTATCCTGACGGTACTTGAATTCGGTATCGTTAATGCGGGTGTGCTCCGGCGCGGAATAAAACACAGCAAGGGCCGAATCCCCGATCGCGTGGAGCAATTTCTCCCGGTTCGCCTTGAAGAAAGAAGGAGGCAGGAGATCGGTATCGTACAATCCGTACTCGGCATAGCTCATGCCCTGCGAGAAGGCGGATGAGAGGAAAAAGACGGTCAACAGTGCAGCCAGCGCCGTTCTCACCGTCGCTTCCGGGATCGTGGACCAACGATTTGTCTTCAAGTTGCCCCTCCTTAAAATGAGCTGCATTCTGTGCGGGCGAATTCCCTCTAGTGCCGCTCCACTTCCCGCAAAACCCTCAGGAAATTTTCCCCGAGGATTTTCTTTACGTCCCCTTCAGAATACCCCCGGGCGAGCAGCTCCCGTGTGATGTTCGGCAGGGCGGTGACGTCGTCCATGCCCAGGGGAGTGACGTGGATCCCGTCGAAGTCGGACCCGATTCCCACGTGATCCGCCCCGATGAGCTTCGCAACATAATCGAAATGGTCGATCAGCTTTGCCAGTGCCGGACGGATGGGCCCATACTCCCTGCTTAATTGCTCCGCGGTGAATTGATCCCTGATGAAGTCGTCCCCCCGAATAGTCGCCCGGATGGAATCGATCCGTGCCTTGTTCCTTTCAAGCATCGCACTCTCTTTTGACGCGAACGTGCTGTCGATGAACGCCGGGGCAAAATTGATGAATACCACCCCTCCGTTCCGGGCGACCGCTTTCAATTGATCGTCCTTCAGGTTCCTCCGGTGGTGGCACAACGCCCAGGCGGATGAATGGGAAGCGATGATAGGTTTCCTTGTCACTTTTATCACGTCCCAAAAGGTCTTTTCCCCCACGTGCGAAACGTCGACCATCATCCCGATCTGGTTCATCCGGCGTACGACCTTCCTGCCGAAGGCCGTGAGCCCCTTGTGCGTCAGTTTCGCTTCAGGATCGCTTTCGTCTTTGGCCGATGTCGCCCAGCCGGTGCTGTTATTCCAGGTCAGCGTCATATACCGGACCCCGCGCCGGTAAAAGTGGTCCAGTTTCCGGAGGTCGTTCCCGATCGGATGACCGCCTTCCATTCCCAGCATCGCAACGAACTTCCCCTCCTTCACCAATCGCTTAACATCATCTGCGGTTCGGGCGTATCCGACCTCTTTTGGATTCCGCCGAACGAAACTGTCGATGGAATCAATCTGTTCGTCCGCCTGATCGAAGTAGGAATGGGCCGTCTTTTCCGGAGGAATCCAGATCGAGAACATCTCGACGTCGAGGCCTCCCTCCCGGAAGCGGGGCAAATCGGATTGACCATGACGGGTCCGGATGGAAATGTCCTCCCCCGCCAGGATTCGCTGGACTACGTCGTTGTGCGTGTCGACCACAACGGATTCGAAATGAAGCGTCTTATAATCTACTCCCGCCCTGAAGCCGAAAGAGAATGCGAGAACTATGAGAACGGTTGTGAGAGCTTTCATTTTGGAGAGTATGGGAAGGCCGGTCAAGCAGTCGACAGGCGCCGCAGGCCCGTCAGCGAACCGCCGTGCGGAAGCTGACTTGAACCCGTCATAATAGAAGGACCGGAGGAAGTCAATTCCCCCTCCGGCTCCTTCTCAAGAAACTCGTGAAAATCCTATCAGGAAACTCCGTGCCGGCCTCGGGGGCCGGCGTGAACGGCCCTACATGCTTGGGCCGCCGCCGCCTTCCGATTCCTTGGCCTTTTGCTTGATCTCCTGAATTTCCTTTCGGATCTCCTGGGCCTTCTTTTTCAGCTCGTTCATCTCCTTTCGAACGCGCGTACCGGCGGACTTGTTTCCCTTCTCGTAGAACTTGATGAAGTCCTTCTCGAAGCTATTCAACAAGTCGCGCAGTTCTGAGTATCTGCTCATTGTATCTCTCCATGTTGTGAGTGAATGTTCCCCGCCCGCTGAATCCGGCAGGTCCCCGCCTTCTCGGCGTATGGATTATGCATGTCTGGCTTTTGATCTCCTGTTCTTGAATCTCGTGTATTCCTTGTAGAGTCCCCCCATCAGCGCTTCTCGCTTATCGTAAAGCCGTTTGAGCGGCCGCGGCTTCACCCTGGCAAGGACGTACGATGTGAGGATCGGGAAAGCGATCGTGGAATCGACATATGCCACGACCGCGTCCGGGAGTCTGTCGGGGTCGACTTTTCCCCAGGTCACCGCCTCGGCGGGCGTAGCGCCTGAAAGCCCTCCTGTGTCCGGCCGCGCGTCCGTGATCTGCAAATAGTGATCGTGGCCATTTTCCTTGATCCCAAGGACTTCCTGGATCTGAGGCTCGGTCTGCAGGATGAAGTTCTTGGGGGACCCTCCTCCAAGGATCACGACCCCGCTTTTCCCGCCGCGCTTCTTGGCGTCCAAAACGATTGCGGCCGTTTCATTCACATCCAGAAGGACATCCAACTTGAGCCTGTACCCGGCAAGCGCGACTTCGGCAATATTCATGCCGAGCGAGCTGTCGCCGGGAGACGACGTGTAAACCGGTATTCCGCACCGATAGGCCGTGGCCAAAACGCCGCTGTGTTTTATGCCTAAAACCTTCTCCCGTTCCGCGATATACTTTCCAAGCCTGTAATGTAGCTCTGCCGTGCCCATCTCTTTCTGGAATTCACGCAGCCGGAAAAGGCGCCTGTAAAACGCGTCTGTTGAGAGCAATACGTCGTAGTCGAAAACGATATCATAAATGCGGATTATTCTCTTTTCGCGAAGCAAACGGTCATTCGCGAACGGCGTCCCACGGTGCAATGAGTGCCCGATGGCAAAATGGGTGTCGTGATAGAGGTTTGCGCCTGTACTGACAAGCCAGTCTATAAAACCCGCTTTCATCAACGGGACGATGCAGGATCCCCCTAGCCCGGCCGGAGTCAGCGCCCCGGTGATGCTCATTCCAACAGTTCCATCAGGGGAGAGGATTTTTTCCGCGTATAGATGGCAGGCCTCACGGAGTCGGCCTGCGTTGTACGCCTGGAAATAATTGTCGACAAGATCGGTCACCGAGACGTTTTTTGGGATAGGTCTCGGGACGATGGGTTTTCCCTTCAGAAACTTGTGTTTTCGACCCGGCAACAAAACCTCAGATAGTAAAGGAATCCACGCCGATTTGACGGCTAAAATATAGAAAAATTGAATGATTAATCAAGGAAAATCTTTCAAAAATGAAAGATTTTAAGGGGGGGATTTAAAAGGGGCAAAAATGAGCTGTTTCGGCGGGATTCTAGCCGCTTAAAACCGAGCCGCCATTGACACTTAATACCTCTCCAACGACGTGATTTGCCAAATCGGATGCAAGGAACAGAATCGGCCCCGCTATCTCCTCAGGCGATGCTATCTGGCCCCGTGGGATTTCCCTGGAGATTTCATCTGCGTGCCGTGGCTTTCGGAGTGTTTGTTTCACCATATCCGTGCGGACCCACCCCGGCGCGACACAATTTACCCGAATTCCCGACCGTATCAGTTCAACCGCGATCGATTTTGTGAAGGCGTTGATACCGCCCTTCGATGCTGCGTACGAAGAATGATACGGCTCACCCCTCTGTCCGGCCGTACTCGAAATATTGATAATTCTTCCGAAACGCTGGCGTTTCATACGGGGAACAGTCAGGTTGCACATATTGAAAGTTCCGGTAAGATTGATGCCGATCGTTTTTTCCCAATTCCGGGAGGACATGGCACCTATCCTTCCCTCCTCCCATATTCCGGCGCTATTGACCAGAATATCGATCCTCCCGAACTGTTTCAAAATTCTCGAAATCGACCCTTTACATTCGCCATAATCCTCTACCCTGCAGCGGACGGCAATCGCAAATCTCGCGAAATTCTCAATCCGGCGGCACACCTTAAGGGCGGACTCTCGGTCCGACGAGTACAGAACCGCCACGTGAGCGCCTGCCTCTGCGAGCATGGTCGCCGCAGCGGCTCCGATGCCCCGTGACCCGCCGGTGACAACTGCTATCCGCCCATCAATCCCCAGCATTGGAAACTCCTCGAATGGTGAAACAGGGGGGTAGGTTGCAACTTTAATATTAAACTTGCAACTAAAAGCTGCCTCAGGAGCCTGCCCCGCAGGATCCCCCCGGTCAGACGCCAAATATTGACTCGGATGCGCCATTTGTTTATATTTAGACCAATTCCAAACAGCCATCACCCCTTGGACAATTCCGCGGCCAGAGACATCCTGGTGGAGTATCTCAAGCAGAAGAAGCTCCGCCCGACGAAGGAGCGGTTTCTTCTCTTGAACGAGATCATGCGTACCAACGGCCACTTCGATGCGGACAAACTCTTCGCAACGGTCAACGCGAGAGGAAGCAATGTCTCCCGCGCCACGGTGTACAATACGCTCGACTTGCTCGTGGACTGCGGCCTGATCTCGCGTTACCGCTTCGGCGAGAACCACTCCCGTTTTGAAAAGGCATTCGGCAGGCCGCGACACGACCATTTGATCTGCCTTGAGTGCGGCGATATCATCGAATTCGTGAACCAGAAGTTGGAAAAGATCCAGCAGGAAGTTTGCTCGGAGCGTAAATTCAAGCCCCACAACTCCACACTGCAAATTTTCGGCGTGTGTGCGAGATGCCAATCGAAGAAAAAACAGGAGTGAATTGAGCGCCTATGATTGAGTCGATGATCATCGCCCTGCGGGAAGGAATCGAGATTTCTCTCGTCGTCGGCATCCTCATCGTTTATCTTAAGAAGATAAACAAGCCGTCGCTGATCACATCAGTCTACGCCGGCCTGGTGCTCGCGGTGCTTGCAAGCATCGGGGGGGCGCTGATTTTGCAGAAACTCTCGATCGACCAGGAATCGCTCGAAGGCTTCTTCATGATCGCCGCGGCCGTCTTCGTGATTTCGATGATCGCGTGGATGTGGGTCACGGCAAAGAAGATTCGCCGCGAAATCGAGGCGAAGGTCAACAGCATCGTCGAGTCCACGACGTCGCGAAAGTCGCAGATCAGCATTCTCTCCTTCACTTTCCTGATGGTCGCACGGGAAGGAATCGAAACCGCGGTCTTCCTGCAGGCCGTTGCGCTCAGCACCGACGCCTGGCGGAGCATTCTCGGCACCGTCATGGGCATCGGGGCCGCGACAATATTCGCGATACTGTTTATTCGCGGCAGCGTCCGGATCGACATCGGCCGCTTCCTCCGCGTCACCGCCATCACGCTGCTCATCTTCACGCTGCAGCTTATCGTGAATGCCTTCCACGAATTCTATGAATACGGAATTCTTCCCGCGAGTCCCAGGATGATGGGCATACTGGGTCCGGTCGTCCAGAACAACATCTTTTTCATCATCGCGATCGTCAGCATCCCGGCGATCATGCTTCTCATCCCGTCCCGAATGGGACGGCGGACACCGGCGCCGGCCGCCGGCAAGGGCAGCTCGGGAGACTCAGGCGTGCAAACTCAGCAGACGAGCCCAGCCAAGGCGCAGGGACGGTGGCAGCTCAGCGCGGGCATCGCCTCGATCTGCATCATCTTTTTCCTCGGCGTCGGGGACATCTTTTCTTCAAATTATGAGATGGATCTGACCGCCGAAGCGATCTCCTCTCCTTCGTCCGGCGTGATCGAAATTCCGGTGGCGCGGATAAGCGATAACAACATCCACCGCTATTCGATTGACGACCGGGGGCTCACGATCCGTTTCTTCGTTCTGCGGACGGGACTGGGGAAATTCGCCACCGCATTCGATGCCTGTTACGCCTGCTATTCCTACGGAAGATATTATCTGAAGAACGGACAGTTAATCTGCTCACAGTGCGACGCGCCGTCCCCCCTGTCCAAACTCCACGCGACGAAAGGCGAGGCGGAGCCCGATGAAAATAACAGCGGATCGATGGAGGGAAACGGCTGCACGCCGATCTACCTTGCCTCCCGGCTGAAGGCGGGCAATATCGAAATCAAGCTCGCCGACCTGGAGTCGAAGCGGAAGTACTTCGATATCAGCGGGGAAGAAAAATAGAAATGCCCCGGGGGACGACGATTTCCTCCGGATCTGTTGCAATCCTGCGGTAAAACCGTTACCTTGCTGTTGAAAGGAACCCAAAATTCATGGAATCAAATCAGCCGGCTCCCGATCAGATAATAACCGAAGCGCAAGTCTACGATGCCCTGAAGGAATGCTATGATCCCGAACTCCCCGTTAACGTGGTCGATCTCGGACTCGTCTACGACGTCAAAATCATCGACGACTGGGTCGGGGTGAAAATGACGCTCACCACGCCGGGCTGCGGTATGGGGGGACAGATCTCGACGAATATCCGGGAACGCCTGCTCGATCTCCCCGGTGTGCACGAGGCGGACGTGCGCATCGTCTGGGACCCGAAGTGGGACCCATCGATGATGTCGGAGGAAGCCCGAAAGCGGCTCGGGATCGGTTAGTAAAAGCAATCAACCAACCTATCCATCACAATTCATAGGGAAACATCGTTATGAAAAGATTCTCGTTGTGCGTCATAGCCGTCCTTGCCGGGCTCATGCTCTTCGGCTCCACGCAAGCTTCCGCCCAGAAGAAGGCGAAAAAGAGTCTGGTCGCCTGGGCTGCTGAAGACATCAAATGGGAACCAATGCAGGGCGGACCTCCGGGCGTTATGAGCGCAATGCTGTGGGGTGACCAGACGAAAGGCGCCTATGGTGCACTGACGAAGTTCCCGGCAGGCTTCAAGGCCCCGCTCCATTACCATACCAATGAGATGAGGGTCGTCGTAGTCAAGGGAGCGTACGTATATAAAGGCAAGCCCTATGGCCCCGGCTCCTACCTCTTTATTCCGGGCGGGGACCAGCACTATAGCGGCGGTCTTGACAGTTCGGAAACCATTTTCTTCATAGAGCAACCGGGCAAATTTGACATTAACCCCATCGAGGCGCCGCCCGCGAAATAGCGGAACCCAAATCGGCCCTGCCGCCGGCATAAAGGGCAGAGGCGCATCGTTCAACACGCCGAACCGGTTCGAGACCCTCCATCTCGAACCGATCGACGTCAATTCTGATCCCGCGAGCGGGTCCGGCGATGGCAGGCCGAAGACAGTCTTCTATAAAGATACCTCGAAGTCGGTACTATCAAAAAACGACAGTCCTGACATCCCCTTCACATACAGCCTGAACCCTTACAGGGGTTGTGAGCACGGATGCATTTATTGCTACGCCCGGCCGAGCCATGAATATCTCGGATTCTCGGCGGGAGTGGACTTCGAATCGAAGATTATGGTGAAGCACGACGCGCCGGGACTCCTGGAAGCTGCATTCAAGAGCTCCAAGTGGGAGCCTCAAATGGTGTCGCTTTCGGGCAACACCGATTGCTACCAGCCTGTTGAAAGAAAGCTCGAGCTCACGCGCCGATGCCTCGAGGTGTTCCTCAAGTTCCGGAATCCCGTCGGCATTGTCACGAAGAATGCCCTCGTCACGCGCGATATCGATATCCTCAAGGAGCTGGCGAGCCTCAATCTCGCCATCGTGAGCGTATCGGTGACGAGCCTCAACGGCGACCTCATAAAACGAATGGAGCCCCGGACTTCTGCGCCGTACAAGAGACTCGAGACGATTCAGACCCTCGCCGAAGCCGGAATCCCCGTCAGCGTTATGGTCGCGCCCGTAATACCCGGCTTAACCGATGAGGAAATACCCTCCATCCTCAAGGAAGCGGCCGCCCGCGGCGCATCGTCGGCATCCTATACAATCCTGAGACTGCCGGGGCCAGTCGAGCCGCTCTTCCTCGATTGGCTCGAGCGTGAGCTTCCCGAAAGGTCCTCGCGGGTCATAAATAGAATCCGCGATCTGCGGGGGGGAAAGTTAAGCGAAAGCCGGTGGGGCAAGCGGATGAAGGGGGAAGGAGAGATCGCAAGGGCAATCAAGCAACTCTTCGACGTCAATCGCAGGAAGCTCGGATTAGACACAAGAAAATTCGAGTTCGCGACCAGTCACTTCCGCCGCGAGCCGGAGGGTCAGCTCGGGCTGTTCGATCAGACGTTGAACCGGATAAACATCACGTCGCCGTCTTCGACGACGTAGTCCTTCCCTTCGATGTGCAGCAAACCGCGCTCCTTCACGGCTTGTTCGGATCCCAGGCGGGCGAGGTCATCGTACTTCAGCACCTCCGCCCGTATGAACCCCTTCTCCATGTCGGAGTGAATCTCCCCGGCCGCAGCCGGAGCAGTCGCCCCCTTCCTGATTGTCCACGCTCTCACCTCTTTCGGGCCGCAGGTGAAAAACGTGATGAGTTCGAGCAGGGCATATCCCTCATGAATGACCTGATCGAGACCCGATTCTTTCACCCCCAATTCATGCAGAAAATTCTCGCGTTCGGCGTAAGGCATTGAAGCAATTTCCGCCTCGAGCCTTGTGCATGCGACGACAACCTTCGCTCCTTCTTTTTGAGCGATTTCGCGCACCGGTTTGACGAGACCGTCGGCGGAGACGAGATGCTTTTCGTCGACGTTGGCGATGTACATCACCGGTTTTGCGGTTATTAAATGTAAATCTCTCAACCAGACGGTTTCATCGGCATTCTCCGGACGCTCGTAAAGAGCCAGCCGCCCGGTCAGGAGGTGCTCGCGGATGCGCGCATAAAACTCGGCCTCCGCCCGGATCTTCTTGGCGCCCCCCTTCCCTCTCTTTTCGGCATCGGCGAGCTTTTTCTCGACAGTCTCGAGATCTTTGAGGATGAGTTCGGCCTCGACGATTTCGATGTCGCCTCTTGGATCGACCTTCCCGTTCACGTGGACGACATTCTCATCCTCGAAGCATCGTACGACGTGGCAGATGGCATCGACTTCCCGGATGTGGGACAGGAACTGATTCCCGAGCCCCTCCCCCTTGCTTGCGCCCTTGACAAGGCCCGCGATATCCACGAATTCGATGGCGGTAGGCGTCACTTTCGGGGGCTTGTAGATCCTCACGAGGGTATCGAGGCGCCGGTCGGGGACCGGAACCACGCCGAGATTCGGTTCGATGGTGCAGAAGGGATAGTTCTCGGCAGCCGCGCCTGCAGCCGTGATGGCATTAAACAGCGTGGACTTCCCGACATTGGGAAGTCCAACGATTCCACAACGAAAACCCATTCTTGCGAGAGTCGGTCTGCTGGAGTGATGTGCCGGTTTCTTGGAGGGAGAATGTAGGGAAAATTGGACACGTTTCCAAGAGATCGGTGCGGAACCAAGCATGGAGGAAAGGCGTTCCAATGAAGTGAATCACACCTGGAGGAATAAAAAAAATGGAAAACCGTCAACTGGGAGTCAAGGGTCCGATCGTCTCGGCGATCGGACTGGGCTGTATGGGTATGTCTGCATTCTACGGATCCCGCGACGACACGGAGTCGATCGCAACGATCCACAGAGCCATCGAGCTCGGGATCAATTTCCTGGACACCGCCGATATGTACGGATGGGGCCACAACGAGGAGCTGGTGGGGAAGGCGATCAAAGACCGGCGTGAAGGGCTCGTTGTCGCCACAAAGTTCGGTAACGTCCGGGCGAATGGGTCCTGGAGAGTCGACGGCCGGCCCGAGTACGTCCGATCGGCGTGCGATCAGAGTCTCCGGCGGCTCGGCGTCGGCGTGATCGATCTTTATTACCAGCATCGCGTCGATCCGGATGTTCCGATCGAGGAAACGGTCGGTGCGATGGCGGATCTTGTGAAGGAGGGTAAAGTCCGCTTCCTCGGTCTATCGGAGGCTGCAGCGGCCACCATTCGACGCGCGGTCGCAGTGCATCCGATCACCGCCCTGCAGACCGAATACTCTCTCTGGACAAGAGACGTGGAGTCGGAGATTCTTCCGACGTGCCGCGAGTTAGGGATTGGATTCGTTGCCTACAGCCCTCTCGGTCGCGGACTTCTCACCGGTGCGATCACGAATCTAGACTCGCTCGAGGAGGGCGATTTCCGGCGCAATCATCCGCGCTTCCAGGGAGAAAACCTTGAACGGAACCTCGCCCTCGTCCGGCGTCTTGAAGAAATCGCTGCGGAGAAAAAGTGCACGCCCGCACAGCTGGCGCTTGCGTGGGTGCTGGCCCAGGGAAAAGATGTCGTTCCGATTCCCGGAACGAAGCGGCGCAAATATCTCGAAGAGAATGTGCGGGCTTTGGAAATCGAGCTTACCGCCGGGGATCTCGAGCGCATCGCCGAGGAAATCCCCTCCGGCGCGGTGGCCGGCATGCGCTACTCCGAAGGCGGCATGCGGACAGTGAACCGTTGATCGGCATGCAGTCCCCATAGAAGAGAGAGAAGAGCCATGAAACGACGATCACTTGTTAGAACCCTTTCACTCTACTGCCTTGCGCTCATTCTGGCAAGTCTTGCCTGGTACGAGATCCTGCTAAGCCAGCAGATGCCGAAGGATTATCAGGATGTTCTCGCCTATCTCGGAAAGAAAGGAGACTTTAAAGAGGGCGTCTTGAAGATAAGTCTGCCGCGTAACGATTTAAAAATCTCGATCGCCGGCGTCGCCACGCCGACGTCGTTTGGATTTGGCGGCTGGTGTGCGATGACAAAAGGCAACAAAGGAATGGACGTCTTGATGGGCGATCTCGTGCTGCTGCAAGAGGAAGTCAACCCGGTCATGTCGGCGATCCTCGACAGCGGTCTGGACGTAACGGCGCTCCATAACCACTTTTTCTGGGATGAACCCCGCGTCTACTATATGCACATCCATGGGCACGGCAAGGCGGCGGATCTCGCGAGAGAGGTGAAACCGGCCCTGGATTTGATCGGGCATCTCTCCGTTCCGGGAGGAGCCCTGAGCGGGAAGGCGTCAGACTCGACCGCCGCAGGGAATGCCGTTCAGATCGCGGAGGGAAAGGTAAATACGGAAAAAATAAATTCCATCATCGGCCGCCAGGGAGAGATGAACGGCCCTGTCTATAGGATCACGATTGGACGCGACGATATTAAAATAAAGGAGATGGGCGCGACCATAAATAGCCGCATGGGGCTGAACACGTGGGCGGCTTTTATCGGCACGGACGATAAAGCAGCCGTGGCTGGAGACATCGCGATGCTCGAGTCCGAAGTAACACCGGTCTTGAAGGCGCTCCGCAAAAACGGGCTTGATGTCGTTGCCATCCACCATCATATGACGCAAGCGCGCCCCCTGGTGATATTCTTGCATTACTGGGGTGTTGGTCCCGCGGAGACTTTGGCCGCGGGAGTCCGGGCCGCAATCGATGAAACACACGTGAGACCATAATCGACAATTTTCTCTCCCGTTGCCTTCGCTTCCGAGGATGCAGCACGACAGCCGCTTCAGCATGGGCGATTGCCATCGTGCGCCCGCTGTCCAGGACGTCAAAATGGCACAGGATCTGCATCCCCTGTCTGGTGATGCTGTCTTCCAGCGAATTGTACGCGCGCGGGGCGATCGACTCCACCGTCGTTGTTGCAGCGAGAATTGAGAGGCCTCCGAAGCTCGACAGCATCTTCACGGATTCCATCTGGAATCTGGCAGCCCCAATCACCCACCTTACTCAACGCGAGCTCCACGAAGGTGCGCCTGCGACAGAAAGCACGCAGGTGCGCATTGCCTATGACGACCGCGCGATCTACGTGGGGGTCTG
>DASQAZ010000151.1:0-15218 GCA_035635475.1 Bacteroidota bacterium
TGTTCCTGACAGGGGATGGTCGACTTCATCCGTTGTAAGGTCACTGTGGTCGTAACGAATATCAACATGATTCAAAATGAATCCAAAAACATTTTCCGACCCGATCCATTTTGTGATCCCGGATGTGCGAAAACCCCACCCCGAAGTGCTGAAGTGTCGATTTCCATGATTCGGGTCCTCCTCAAATCTTCCGCCGCGCAAGGAGAACAAACCACCGAAAGTTAATTCCCACCCCTTTTTCTTGATTGTCTGTGGATTCCCGCGACCAAGGATGACCTCGTCAAAAAAGTTAATGTCTCCTAATCCGGTCTGATATTCCCAAGAGGCATCTCTCAATACCATTTGACTCGATGAATCAATAAGCGCGGGATACCGGCGGACCAAAATATCATTTGCCTCAATTGTCCACTTGAAGGATACCGGCTGGATGTCCACTTTTTCATCCGAGTACCGGACACCAAGATTGAAGCCGATTCCGATTCGCGCATAACGCGGAAGAGGGTCAGGTTGAATAAGGTCGAAGTAGGTCACTCCCTTATTCCCAAGATTGTTTTTTGCAAAGCCCAGACGGAGATTGAACAATGGGGCCCAGTGGCCTGATATCATTATTGGCTCTTGGCTTATGCGGGATGCGACCTCCACGATAGGCACATCGAATAAGAAACCATAGTCATACGAGTCAACGGTCGGATTTTTCGCCGGTATTTGCTGAATACCGCCGCCAGGAGGGAAAAGATTAGAATAGATATGTTTAAACGTTATACCCGCTGATGCCTTGATCCAATAGTTAATTCCAATGCCCAAAGTATACTGATCAGAAGTTTCATATGCGGTATATGTCCCAAGAGGGGTGGGGTCGGGCCCGGTCACAATAAAATCACCGAGGTTCTCGCGGATGCGAGAATAGGCCGCTCCAATTCCCAGCTCCGGCTCGATTCCCCATAGCTTTTTCAGGTTTATTCCTGCATTGAATGCAAAGGTTCTATACCAAAGGTCCGATTGCTGGAAACCCGGCAGCAATTTATTGTAATTGTAGCCACTCGAAAAGTAATTTCGCAAGGATTGCATTCCCAAATGGGCCGGGTTATCAAGTGCTGCCAAGGGGTCATCGGTAAAGGTCGAAACAGATGACTGACCCATTGCGTTTGACTCAGCGTATGGCGAAATCAATAAGAACGGCACTGCCGCCTCTCCCTGGGCAACACACTCGGCGTTAACAGATAAGAGAGTGATGAACGCGGCTATGAGGGGTCTCTCGAGCATTTGCTATCTCCTTCCACGATGCGGCAAGACGTTTCTGCTGATTCCGACGACGTGTGCGCGGATTCAGTTCCCAGGGGTGATGCTTCAATCTACGTCCGACTCAGGCCAAAGTCAAGGAAACTGTACTGCCCATAGAATGAAAAAACCCGCCCCGATTGCTCGAGGCGGGTTTTTCGCGCGGTGAACTGGGAGGGTCGCTTGTCTACGGAGCGTCCAGTTCGCCATCGGCAATCAGTGTTACTCTTCGAGGATCATGCCTTCCACGATATCGACCGAGGTGATGCCGTCCTTCACAAGGTTCATCGCCGACACCCTCAACGGCTGCATGCCGTTCTGCATGGCGAGCGTCCGGATGGCATCCTCGTCGATGAAGTCCCTCGATTTGAGGATGACTTTTCGGATTTCCTTATTCATCGAGAGCGCTTCAAATATTCCAATTCGGCCACGGAAGCCCCTGATACAGTGGACGCATCCGACCGCCTTGTAAAACTTCGTTTTATCGATTTCCTCGTTGGTAAACCCGCTCTCCATCAGGAGGTCGGTATCGACATTCTCATCCACCGTCTTGCAGCGGTCGCAGAGTTTTCTGATCAGACGCTGCGCGACGATAATGTTGATCGTGTAGGCGAGCAAAAACGGTTCGATGCCCATGTTGTAAAGCCTCGTGATCGCCGCAATAGAGTCGTTCGTATGAAGCGTGGAGAAGATCAGGTGACCGGTATTTGCAAGCTTCACCGCAATTTCGGACGTGATCTTGTCTCTCATCTCTCCCACCATCACGACGTCGGGATCGTGGCGCAGCAGCCCGCGAAGCGCGCCCTCGAAGTCGAGCTTGTGATTCAGCTTGACCTGACGGCATCCCTCGATGAGATACTCAACCGGATCCTCGATTGTAATGACATTGATGCCCGGATCCATGATCTCCTGGATCGCGGCCATCTGGGAGGTCGATTTGCCGCTACCCGTAGGGCCGGTAAATATCACCATACCCTGGGGCTTGCGGATCGACTTGAGGAAATATTCTTTGGTCGTCTTGGGCATGCCGAGGGTCTCGATCCCCGTCGATGTGTCACCGGTCCTGAGGATACGAATGACCACCGATTCCAGCTTGGCGTGAAGATCGCCGCTGTAGATCGGCATTGTCGAGAAACGAAACCGGATCATCTTATTGTCGATCGTACGCTGGGCAAAACCGTCCTGCGAAAGAAGCTTCTCGAAGCGGTCGAGATTCTTGCCGCGATCCTTGACAACCGTGATGACGGCTTCGGAGCGGACATCGGTCACCGCGCTCCACAGAGAGAGGCGCCCGTCGATCCGGAAGTGAAACTCGGTCCGGTGCGAGCTTTTCGGAATGACGTGAATGTCGCTCGCCCCCGTGCGCACGCCGTCTGCCAGAACACCTTCGATGAGATCGTTGAGCTTTCCGCGGCCAATTTCATCCCCGAGTGCCCGTTCGATCTCCTTCTCCGTCTCGGCCCGGTCGTACCCGGCAAAGCCGTCCTCCTCGATGCCTAGCTGCCTCGCACCCTGATCGAAGGCCAGCTGGCGCCAGAGCTCTTCCCAGTTTGGATTCGGAACATGCTTGATCTCATACCGGGGATACTTGAACGCACGGGCGATCGTATGAACGTCGGGGTGCGTCGTATCCGGTGTGATGATCGTGAGTTTTTCGTAGCCGTTGACGGCCAATTCGAACGGCAAGACTTTCAGCTTGACTGCCATCTCGTAGTGATGGGGGGAGAGCGCGTCCAGAACCTGCCTTATAAACTGGAGTCTCTCTTTGTTGCCGTAGATAGGGGAAGGATCGACCGACTCGAACGAATAATACCGGGCCACGCTCTTGAGGATCTCCTCGCGGTCGGCTCCGAAATCTTCGATGAGGATGTCGATCAATCGTCTCTTATCGGTGCCCTTGCGCTGGATTTCCAGGGCCTCTGCCATATTTTCCTTCGTCGTAATACCCTCCTCGACGAGGATCTGCATAAGGCGGCCCGATTGCGGTTTTCTCGCGCCCGGCTTCTCGGTCAGAGCCCCCTGCATGGAGACTGGGACAGTTTCGTTCGCTGCCCGCGCCGGCGATCCGGTTGAATTCGGAAGATTCTCAGAATCGAACAAGATTGGATCCCCTTCCTTCTTCTTCTGCGAGAACATTCCCATCCCCGCAATACCCTTCGAAGGGGGGTTTTTCTTTGCTTCAGTGTTGTCTGTAGACATTGTACCCTCGTTTGTTTATTGTAGACATTGCGTATTGCTTAGTACCCTCTCTGAATGTAGGCATCCTCAATATAGGCCGATCTCCACATTCCAGGGGTGATAAGGAGCACCCGGTGTGACGCAGGATAACGGAATACGGGGTTTTTGGGACAAGCCTCGCTCCGGCGCGCCGCCGCAGAAATCACCGAGGTCTTGCTTATGTCGTCCGCGTTTTGTATTCTCCCTTACATTTTAACGAATTGCGGCGATAGCGGAAATGGTTTTTCAAGTCATGAAGGAGGGAAAGGTTTGATGAGGGCTGTCGCTTTATTTTTCTTGCTGCCCCTCTGGATTGCGCTGGCGTCCGGGCCGGCGAAGGTGCTCTCATCGACCGTCCACTATGCGAGCGGAAAGGACACCGTCCGCGCAGAAATCTTCATTCCGGAGGGAAAAGGGCCCTTTCCCGGGATCATCGTGATTCACGAATATTTGGGATTGGAGGATTGGACCAAGGATCAGGCGAAGGAACTCGCCACCAGAGGATACGTGGCGCTGGCGATCGACCTCTACAGGGGGAAAGTCGCCTCTAATCCCGAAATGGCGCATGAACTCATGCGCGGCCTTCCGGAAGATCGGGCGGTCCGCGATCTCATTTCCGCCGCGGAATATCTGAAAACGCGGCCGGAAGTGAATCCCAAAAAATTGGCTTCGATCGGCTGGTGTATGGGCGGCGGGTATTCGCTGGAAGCCGCACTGAATATTCCGGATCTGGCAGCATGCGTGATTTGCTATGGAAGGCTCGTAACGGACACATCCTCCATCATGAAAATCCACTGCCCCATCCTCGGACTCTTCGGGCAGGACGATCTGGGCATCTCGCCTGAAAGCGTGCGTGAGTTCGAGGCGGCTTTGAAGCAGGCAGGGAAAGAAATATCCGTGACGATCTATCCGGGTGCGGGCCATAGATTCATGAATGAAACCGACAAGGGCAGCTACAGGAAATCGGCCGCTAAAGATGCCTGGTCGAAGATCCATACGTTTTTCAAACGCACGCTCGGGCAGTGACCGGGATGCGAATAGTACCGCAGGTGAGCCAGCGGAAGGGCGATGGCGTTTCAGGGGGCGCCACATTCAAACAATTTAGGAGAGGATTAAGAAGATGAGAGAGCTGGTCAATAAACTCTGGAAGAAGATTTACGGGCTGTGCGAGCGGTACCCGGTGATCATCGCGGCGATAGTGATATATCTCTACTATCTGCTGACCTCGATCAATTTCTTCAAGCACAGCGCCGAGAAGCAATCCGTTCTCGATTATTTCATGCAGTTTGATTCGCTTCTGTTTCTCTGGCTCGCCGCTGCGGCTCTCATCCAGGTCCAGCGGTATCGGAAAGCGGCCAAGACGGAACAGGATAATCGACACAAGATGGAACGCGTCTTGGATCGACAGCAGATGTACAGCCAGCTCGCTACGGACATCACGACGCTTCTCCAGGATAACGTCAACAACCCGCTCGCCATCATCGCCGTTACGACTCAGGAGATACGCCGCAGGTTCCAGCAGGATGCGGAGATTCTGCGGTGGCTTGACCGGATCGACGGCGCGATGGGGCGCATCCACAACACGATTCGCGATATCCGGACTTACGAGACCCAGAAAATGGTTGATGTCTCGTCCCGGGCACTGGAGGAACAAAGGCGCTCATAGTTCGGTCGTTCCATGTCCATGTTGTATGCCGACCTTGCAATCCCGATTTCGGTCGATCGGCTGTTCACGTATCTCGTCCCGGACAAGCTGCATCAGTCGGTCCAATGCGGTGCACGGGCGCTCGCACCATTCGGCGGCCGGACCGTTGTCGGTATCATCGTCAAACTCAGTTCGAAGCCGCCGGACTTCGGCAGATCCACTGAGCCCGGGCGTCCGCGCGCGCGGCGCACGATCGCGAAACTGAAGCCCATTCGGGACCTCCTCGATCCCGAGCCAATTATAACGCAAGAACTCCTTTCTCTCTCCGGATGGATGGCGCAGTACTACTGCGCGCCGCTCGGGAAAATCCTCCAATCGGTGCTCATCCTCACCCCCGCCCGCGCAGGGAAGCGTTTTGTGGAATTGAGCGGGGTTGAAGCCGGCGCGATGCTGCAGGAACTTTCATCATCTCCATCGCAGGCAGCTATTATCAAAACGCTTTCAGACCGGGGAAAGACAAGTGTCTCGCGTCTCCGGACGATCCTCGGCATCAAGAGCATCTATCCGGCGCTCAGCGCGCTGACCGCCCGGGGTTATGTCTTGGTGCAGGAGGAGGTGAGAGCTGTAGGGTTCGGCCCGAAATTTGAGTCAATTATAAGGGTCGACGACGCGCGAAAGGCGGAATGGGCCCGGTGGCTTGCGAATGCCCCTTCATCGGTCCCGCGACAGCAGTCCGTCATCAGGGAGCTTCTTTCAAAGGGCAACGGGGCGAGCATCCCGGCAATAGAGATTCTGCGGAAAACAGGGGCCACCATGTCGACGCTCCGCACGCTTGAAGAGAAGAGAATCCTCTCCCTGGATAAGCGGGAGATGCGCCGGTCAAGCAGCGACGACGGCGCCGACTCAGCGAGCATAACGCGGAAGCTTGTCTTGAACTCCCACCAGCAGCAAGCCCTCGACGCAATCAGTTCGGGAGTTGAGCAGGGAGAATTCCGGGCTTATCTACTCTTCGGTGTGACGGGGAGCGGCAAGACGCAGGTCTACATTGAGGCAATCAGGAAAGTTCTCGGCCGCGGGAAGACCGCGATCGTTCTCGTTCCGGAGATAGCTCTCACGCCTCAAATTGTGCGGCGGTTTAAGGCCCACTTCGGAGACCTTGTCGTCGCGCAGCACAGCAGGATGTCACGAGGGGAGCGCGCGGATGCCTGGCGATCCGCCCGCGAAGGGCGTGCCTCCATCGTGATCGGACCCCGGTCGGCGGTGTTTGCCCCCCTCCGGAACCTGGGCCTGATCGTCGTGGATGAGGAGCAGGAGCCCTCCTACAAGCAATATGACCAGTCGCCGCAGTATAACGCGCGCGACGTTGCCGTCATGAGGGCGAGTTACTCAAAAGCTGTGGTCGTCCTCGGATCCGCCACGCCATCGTTCGAATCGTACTCCAACGCCGTCAGTGGAAAATACATCCTTCTCGAGCTGCCGGAACGCGCCGACAACGCCCGGCTTCCCCAGATTGAAATCGTCGACATGGCCTCGGAACGAAAGACGAAGCTCGCGGCGTTTCGTGCAGATCGGAAAGCCGATTTTAAGAGCGATCCCGTTCGTGCGAGGTTGGAGCCGAGAAAGTTTCATATGATCTCGCTGTCGGGTCCCCTTATCGAAAAGATAGCGGACCGTCTGCGAAAAAAAGAGGGTATTATTATTCTACAGAACCGGAGGGGTTTTTCACCCTTCATCGAGTGTTATGAATGCGGCGCCGTGGAGGGATGCCCGAACTGCAGCATCTCGCTTACATATCATGCAACACACAGGGAACTTCGGTGCCATTACTGCGGCCTGGTCAAGCCCGCGCCGGATGTCTGTCCGAAATGCGGATCAACCGACATCCAATACCGGGGGTTCGGCACACAGCGGGTGGAAGAGGAGCTGCGGGCGCTCTTCCCGGGCGTCGGAATGATGAGAATGGATCGCGACACCACGACGCGCAGGAACTCGCACGAGCAAATTTTGAAGAAATTCTCGGATGGGGATGTCGACATTTTGCTCGGAACGCAGATGGTCGCCAAGGGGCTTGATATCTCCCGCGTCACGCTCGTGGGCGTGATCTCTGCGGATACTCAAATGCTGCTTCCCGATTTTCGATCCTCCGAGCACACCTTTCAGCTCCTGGCCCAAGTGGCGGGCCGGGCCGGGAGGAGCAAATTACCGGGCGAGGTCGTAATCCAGACCTACCTCCCCGGTCATCCGACGCTGAAGCATATCGAGTCGCACGACTTTAAGGCGTTTTATCATAACGAGATCGGGTTCCGGCAAGCGCTGGCCTATCCTCCATTTTCACGGCTTGTCCTGATTGAGTTCAGGGGAAAACGTGAGACGGAGGTCCTGCGCCGCGCCGCGGCAGTCGCGGAAACACTGCGCCGGAACCACAGCCATATTTTAACCCTCGGACCTGCTACCGCGGCAATTTCCCGGATGAAGGGACTCTTCCGCTGCCATATTCTGCTGAAGGATCTGAAAAAGCACGATGCATCCGCCCGCCCCATTCAGCAAGCGGTGGAAGAAGTTATCGGGAACTACGGCGAATCGAAAGCGGGTGGGTTAAAGTCGGTGAGCGTGACCGTTGATGTCGATCCCATCGGAATGATGTGACCGACCAGCACAGTTCAGCGGTCCGGGATAGCGTGTAAGCAAAGCCCCCAGTTAAAAGAAGTTACCTTGCCGGAAATTATTCGCAGGAACGTTCAAACGCGGACGATGTTGTAGGCGCGTTTACCCTTCTGTTCCGTCTTAAGCTCGAACTGGACCTGGTCTCCCTGAACGAGTACGTCGCGAAATCCGGTGTTCTTCACGTTGCTCTTATGGAAAAAAATCTCTTCCCCTTGTTCCGTCTTGATAAAACCGAAGCCCTTTGTTGGATTAAAAAATTTCACAGTGCCTTGCGTCATTCGGTGATGCTCCTTCCAAATAGAGAATAGTAGAAAAAACCCCAGTCGGCTGTAAGACCGGCTGGGGTTGTAGTTCCGGAGTTACATTAAATCTTCTGCACGTTTGCAGCCTGTAACCCCTTTGGTCCTTTTTCCACGTCGAACTGGACTTTATCGCCTTCGTTCAGGGTCTTGTACCCGTCGCCGACGATCGCCTTAAAATGGACGAAAACATCTTCGCCATTTTGACGTGAAATGAAGCCGTAACCTTTGGCTCCATTGAACCACTTCACGGTTCCTTGTTCCATGAAGGATATCCTTTCAAGTGATGGTGATAGGAATATGTACCCGAGGCTCCGCTTTGCCAACCGTGAACGAACTTGGGGTTCATCCGACAGTTGGATAGGCCAGATCTTTTTGGCTTTTTACGCATAAACCCCTTTGCCGATGTGGTAACCGCCACTCCGAACAAACTCTCCGGCTCTTGATCACCAGACAAAGGAGCTTCCACTTGCGACGACGAATCTCGTGGTACGTTCAATGGGTATTGAACCACTCACGGGGATTACATCTGCAGCTACAACGTAAAAGCGTGGCAATGCCACCCCTTTCAGGAAAATAACTGCCTTCGGGGGCAAAAACGGTGTACTGTTGTTTGGCACCCATAACATACTAAATTTCCGCGAAAGAGGCAAGAACTTTCCGCTGATAGTGACGCGTGCAGCCGGGTAATCCCCGGCAACGGTCAAATTGTCGGCCTGTCTGTATTCCTTCCATGACCCGAAACCCGCTAAATCCATCGGATTTCTTGATTTTAGCAGCCGAATATTCGTATTTTAATAGAAGGAGGCGGGTATCAATAAACAAGGATCCGGTCATGGAACTCAAGACGGTTACGATCGAGAAGCCGGCGGACATGAATTTCATCCTGGGGCAGTCGCATTTTATCAAGACCGTGGAGGACTTGTATGAAGCGATCGTCTCAACCAATCCGGCAATGAAATTTGGAGTCGGCTTCTGTGAATCGTCGGGTCCCGCTCTCGTGCGATATGTGGGTAACGATCCCGCGCTTATCGAACTTGCGAAGAAAAATGCCTTCGCGCTGGGGTGCGGCCACTCGTTCATTATTTTCATGGAGGGAGGATTTCCCATCAATATTCTCAATACGATCAAGGGCGTCGCCGAGGTGTGTACGGTGTACTGTGCAACCGCAAATCCTGTGGAGGTCATCGTTGCGGACACAACACAGGGCAGAGGCATTCTCGGGGTTATCGACGGGTCGAGGTCGAAAGGAATTGAGACCGATTCGGATATCCGGGCCCGGAAAGACCTGCTGAGAAAAATCGGATATAAATTATCATGAAATCGATGGAGGTACAGACAATCAGAGCCCCGCGCGGTACTCAATTGCAGTGCAAAGGGTGGGTCCAGGAGGCCGCCCTTCGGATGTTGATGAATAACCTCGATCCGGAGGTCGCCGAAAAACCCGAGGAGCTGATCGTCTACGGCGGGACGGGCAAGGCCGCGCGCAACTGGGAATGTTACGAGGCGATCGTGAACAGTCTGAAGGAGCTGGAGAACGATGAAACGCTCCTCGTTCAGTCCGGAAAGCCCGTCGGGATTTTCAAAACTCATCCGGACGCACCGCGCGTCCTGATCTCGAACGCGATGCTGGTTCCTCACTGGGCGACGTGGGATGAGTTCCGGCGGCTTGAGGGGCTCGGGCTGACGATGTACGGCCAGATGACCGCGGGGAGCTGGATCTACATCGGCACGCAGGGGATCCTTCAGGGTACGTATGAAACCTTTGCCTCGGTCGCGAACCGTTCTTTTGAAGGGACGCTGGCCGGCAAGCTGGTGGTGACTGCGGGACTGGGTGGAATGGGCGGTGCGCAGCCGCTCGCCGCGACGATGAACGGTGCGGCATGCCTCGCGGTAGAGGTGGATCGCTCGCGAATCGCAAAGCGATTGAAGACGGGGTACGTCGACGAAATGGCGGAAACCCTGGACGAGGCACTCAGCTCGGTGATGACGGCCAAGGAGTTAAAGGAGCCAAAATCAGTGGCGTTCGCCGGCAATGCGGCCGAGGTGCTGCCGGAACTCCTCGCCCGGGGCATAAAAATCGACATCCTGACAGATCAGACCTCGGCACATGACACGCTGAACGGGTATGTTCCCGCGCATCTCTCGTACGAAGAAGCGCTGAGCTTGCGGACGACAGATCCGCAACGGTATCAGCAATTGGCGAGAGAGTCGATCGTCCAGCACGTGGAGGCGATGCTCGGGTTCCGGAAGCGCGGGACGATCGTGTTCGATTACGGCAATAATATCAGAGGGGAAGCCCTCGCGAACGGGTTGAAAGACGCTTTCGACATACCCGGCTTTGTTCCCGAGTACATCCGTCCTCTGTTTTGCGAGGGGAAGGGGCCGTTCCGCTGGGCGGTGCTTTCCGGCGAGGCGGACGACCTTTACCGCACAGACCGCGCAGTGAAGGAAACCTTCCCGGAGAATAAGCCGCTCTGCCGTTGGATTGATAAGGCACAGCGGCAGGTGAAATTCCAGGGACTCCCAGCCCGCATTTGCTGGCTCGGATACGGCGAACGGGCGAAGATGGGCGCCATCTTTAATGACCTCGTGGCCCGAGGAGAGGTGAGTGCGCCGATCGTTATCGGGAGGGATCATCTCGACTGCGGATCGGTTGCGTCGCCGAACCGGGAAACCGAGAAGATGAAGGACGGCAGCGACGCGATTGCCGACTGGCCTATTCTTAACGCCTTGTTAAACGCCGTCGGGGGGGCGAGTTGGGTCAGCGTTCATCACGGAGGCGGCGTCGGTATCGGTTTGTCGATTCACGCCGGCATGGTCATCGTGGCTGATGGGACGAAGGAAGCGGGCCGCCGGCTCGAACGGGTGCTCACGTACGACCCGGGGACGGGCATCATCCGGCATGCGGATGCCGGCTATGAGCGGGCAATCGAGATTGCGAAGGACCGCGGATTAAAAATTCCAATGCCGCGGTGACGGGATCGAGGGTGTACGGCTTTGGCGCCGCTGAGCGGAGGCAGAGAAGCGGAGTCGGCGGCCCCTTTCGACTGATTATTCGGCCTCCAGCCGTTCGAACGTTCCTCTTTCTGGCATTCCTTTTCCCGCCGAGTCCACTTTCCGGACAAACAAATCCGAAATTCAACGTCCAGCTTCGGGTCGATTACTCCGCGGCGGAACGATGCATCGAGCTGTTCCAGGATCAACCCGTCAGCACGCAAGCGCTCGTCGATCTCCGGGGAAACCGCATCGCCGCCTCAACGACAGGCCTGATTGCCGGCCGGGGGTCGGTCGCCGAGGAGCTCAAGGGCTACCTCGACTCTCTTAAGTATCATGAGATCATCAGAGACGATATCTATCACCTGGAATCCGCCCGCCAGAATGCAACGGAGATCAAGCGGCTGCTCGATGAAATGGAGAAACGGAATTTCGGCCGGAAAGTCGTCGCAACCGTCGAGCAGATTTTTCCGGCGGATGGGGATGTTTCGATTACGGTTCCGGTCTATGTCGTCGCGCTCGGACATGAGAACGCCGATGCGTACGTTCGCCGCATTCAGTGGGATGGCGACGTTCCGAAATTTCTTGGTGAGGGAGAAGGAGAACTTACCATTGTCGTCAATCTTTCTCAATCGGTGAAGTATGGAGGGGATCTGCAGGAGCGGTACGTTACGCTATTGGGCGTGGTAGCGCATGAGCTATTCCATGCGGCTTTCGGAGCGTATAAGGATCAGTCGAAGCGATGGCAGCGCTATTACAAGACGCACCAGAGAGCTTTTGATCAACTTCTAGATTTGACCCAGAATGAGGGGATCGCGTACTATCTGTCGCTGGATCAACGCGGGCACGGGTATCTGCCTCGGGATTGGAATTCAAGGACTAGAGAAGCGATCGTGTCCTTTAACCGGAATGCCGCAGAGCTCCTGTCGGAAAATCTTACCCCCCAGCGCGCATCGGAACTGTTGCGGACGGCTAACCTGAGCGGATACTGGGACAGCTACGGTTCGATGGCGGGGATGTTCATTGCGAGGGAAATCGACCAGCAACTGGGGCGGAGTGCCTTAATCGAGACAATTTCGGCAGGCCCATCCGATCTATTCGGGAAATACATCCTCCTGACCGAAAGGGATAGCAACCTCCCGAAGCTTTCAGAGCTCTTGAATCGCCAAATTAGGGGGAAATGATGGGATTTGACGAACTACGTAAAACGGAGAAAACATTCCCTAAACCATGTATATTTTGAGGCCAATATGCGATGAGTTGTGGACTTCCCGAAAAATTTTCTGTATATTCCCCTCCAGCATAACCCTAAGGGCGGCCATAGGATTATGGAACTTTTTTAAAGTGAAACCGTAGCCATCTCAAACAAGGGTTGAAAACTCATTGAATACACTTAATTTTTTCCAGAAAGACGAGGACAGGCTGAAGCTCGGAGTCGAGGGCGTCTACCCGGATCACCTCGTTGAACAGGGCAAAGCAAAGCCCGACACCCGGAAAGCCGTCAATGAAACCCTCACGAGACCCTGGATCAGACACTACTTCATCATGCAGCTGCTGCGCGACACCAAATCGCAGGATGAAGTGATCCTCAGGGACAACAACCTCATTGAGATTTTCAGGACGACGGTTCCTCTTGCGGAGAATTCCTTCGCCGAGAGCTCGATGAGCTCATGGCAGATGTTTCTGGGCGGCGCTTTCCACGATGCAGACACTCCCTGGTATCACGGGATCCGAAAGATGCTCATCCCCGGGCGCTTCCATCTGGCAATCGAGCAGCTTGAGCTTGAACCGCCTTCCTCCAATCCGCAGCACGGCGATCAGTTCTACGATGACTCCCGGACGCTGAGGAAGATTCCCCGGGTCCCGATCAAACTCTTTATTTCGCTGACCGGAAACGAAAAGGAGCGGCTGATCGAGATTCTGCGCCAGTGCGTCATGAACAATCCCCACAACACCGACGCTGCGCTGCTGACCTATTCGTTTCTCAAAGCGTGGAATCGGAGCCGCGATTTTCTTGAGCTTGCGCGTCTGGAGGGACGGACGGAGCTCGAAGAGTGGTACTACTGGATCGAGGGGGACATGAAAAGCCTCGGCGCGCTCAGGCGCGAGGCGGGCGATCACGCCACCTGCTTTTTCATCTATGACCGGGCATTCCTGACGGCATCGGAATACAAGGAAATTGCGGACTGGTTCCTGAAGGAGAGTGAGTTCAAGTCGGCCTATCACTTCTATTATAGAGCGAAGCAGTTCGAGACAGCCATCGAGCTCTTACAAAACATCAGTCCAAAGGAATTCGGAGAGTTGACGAACCTCCGGCGGCTTTCGAAAGGTGAAAAGCCGATCGAACTCGCCGGCGAAGGTTCGAAATTTGCCGCTTTATATGAAGAAGAAATGGAGACACTGCGGGGGTTCGCCCGTATCCGGTCGGCCGAAACCTACAAACAGGTTGCCGTGAAGGCCCGGCAGCATTTTGACCGCGAGACCATCGAGACGAAATACGCATTCGGCGAGCTTACCGACGATGAATACCAGCGCCTTATCCGGCAACTCGCTGAGAGGGCGCAATGAACAACACCATGGCGCTGAAGCTCGGGCTCGAGCGATGCATGAGCTGCGACCACAGGTGGATCGACTACGAAGGGACGCGGGGCTCGTGTTATATCTGCGGAAGCACGAGTATTTCGGAATGCGTTTCCCTTCGCGACATCCGGGAAGCAATCGGCGCCCTCCGGAGAGAAGATTCGAAATATCTCGACACGCATGCCAAGCGCACAATCATCCTCAAGCAGCGGTACCGGGAGATTGCCGAGCTCTCGCTCTCCCGTGCGCAGGAAGTCTATGCAAAAGTAAAAGACCACTATGCGCGGGGCAACGTTTCCGACAAGGTGGTCGATCAGCTTATCGTCGCCTTTCGCTTATTCTCGGAACTCGGGCTGCATAAGTCCGCCGCCTCGGTCGCCTATATGGCGGCGATGGGGTACACCCAGCGCGGCATCGACAAAGAAATCCGCGTCGTCGACGATCTGACCGATCTCGTCGCCGCGAGGCAGTGGTTCATGCGCCTCGGCGCGAAGGATTGGGAAGCGGCGATCAATCTCCACATCGGAGAGAAGGCGCTCTCGACGATCAGCAACGATCCCAACCTCCTGCAAATGATGAGCCAGGTCTCTCTCTGGCATTTTTACAAGGCGCGGGATCATTTCTTCGAACTGCGCAACCCGAAAATGGTCGAGCGCATTCAATTCGACCTGGAGCGTGCGGCGCAACTCCTCACGACATACACGCAGGAGGTTTCCCAGATCGAAGCCGCCAAGATCGGCGCCCGGTCCACTCTCAAGCACGGAGAAAACGTCCGCAAGGGATTGGAAGCGTTCGGCCAGTCGGTACATGACGGCCTGAGGACCCTGGGCGAACACATTGAAAGTTACGGAGGAAACATCGGACGCGCACTCCAATCGTCCTCCTCGGCCTTCAGCGCCAATATGACAAACGCGATGTATACCATCGCGGCTTCCTCGAAGTTCCGCGGCCGATCGCTGGATAAGCGCATGTCGGAGGTCGGGCAATTAATCTCGACGACGGTCCGTGAAGTGCCGGAAGGGTTCTTTCAGCCGGTGAAGGAACTCGGCGCCAAATTTGCTCTCGGTTCGACCGGCGGCAGTTCCCAGCGCGACTTGACCAGCGAGCCGACGGTCATTAATCTGGCGGAGAGCGTCATGTCGGAGGTGAAGAGATCGCAGGAGAGCCTCAAGCATCTGGATGAACCTGCGATCAAGCTGACGGGGACGCTTCTTGACACGCTGGTCTCCAAAGGGATCACCAAGGTCGTCGAAGAGGTCGAAGAGCAAAGAGCCGGCCAGAAGAGTTAGAAAGTCACCATTCCTTCAGGTTCGTGAACCATCCGTCCGATGCCGCATCAGTCCGACTCGCTCAGCGACGCAGGACTTTGCGCCTCATGCCGGCATGCTCGCCGGATCGAGAGCGCGAAGGGCTCGGATTTCATCCAGTGCACCCTCTCCCGAACTGATCCTTCGTTTCCGAAGTACCCGGCGCTGCCGGTCATCCGTTGCCGCGGATACGAGCGGCTTCCGGATCTCGATGAGGTGAGGACGAAGCAT
>DASQAZ010000152.1:0-29629 GCA_035635475.1 Bacteroidota bacterium
TAAAATGAAAGCAGTTTCTCGTCGGACTCCGGTTTCGTCAGGAACGTGACCGAGAGCCAGACCGTGCTCGTGATCGCCACCGTGATCAGAAGGATGTACGCGAAGTCGGACGGATTTGACTGGTCGAGGTGAAAGACATACTGCATCGCGGTTGATGTGACGAATGCGGCAGCCATCGCCGAGATCTCGCTCCACGCGTTGATCCGCCACCAGAACCACCGGAGAATGTAGACGAGGCCCGTCCCCGCGCCGATCGCGATCAGGAATTTCCATGCGCCCTCGATCGAGCCCATGAAATAGGTGGCGATCGCGGAGAGCACCATGAGGAGGATCGTCATCATCTGCGCGGCGTTGACGTAATGCCGTTCGGTCTTGTCGCGCGCCATGAAGCGCCGGTATACATCGCTCACAAGGTAGCTCGCTCCCCAGTTGAGCTGCGTTCCGATCGTCGACATGTAGGCCGCGGCAAACGCCGCGAGCATCAGTCCCCGCAAGGCGACCGGGAAATCGCTGATCAGGACCCTGACATATCCCGACTCGGGATCGGCGGCGAAGGACGGGTCGTTCTGGTAGCGGACCATCGCGACCAGTGCGACCAGGATCCAGGGCCACGGGCGAAGGGCGTAGTGGGCGATGTTGAACCAGAGGGTGGCCAGGACCGAGTTTTTTTCATCTTTGGCGGAGAAAATTCTCTGCGCAACGTACCCTCCCCCGCCGGGCTCCGCCCCCGGGTACCACGACGCCCACCAGTTCACCGCGATGTACACGAAGAACGTAACGAAGGGCATCCATGTCGAATGCAAATCGGGAAGGAACGATAAGACCGATCCGGTCGAGTGCCTGTTTTGCTCGACGACGGCCAGGGAGCTCTTGAGCGAAGACAACCCGCCTGCCGCGCCGACTGCGAAGACGGCGAGCAGGATCACCATTCCCATCTTTAAAACGAACTGGAAGAGGTCGGTCCAGAGCACACCCCATAACCCCGAGAGCGTCGAGATCGAAGCGGTAATCACCATCAGGCCGAGCGCGATGCCGAGCGCCTCGATTTTCGACACTCCGAGAACGAGCATCATGATCTTCACCATCGCAAGGTTGACCCAGCCCATGATGATCAAATTGATGGGCAGCCCGAGATAGAGCGCCCTGAACCCCCTCAGGAACGTGGCGGGTTTTCCGCCGTATCTGATCTCGGCAAACTCGACGTCGGTGAGCACGCCGGCCCGCCGCCACAATCGCGCGTAGAAGAACACCGTCAGCATCCCGCTGAACGCCATGCTCCACCAGAGCCAGTTTCCCGCGATGCCGTAGCGGGCGACGAGCCCGGTGACCGCGAGCGGCGTGTCCGCCGCAAATGTGGTCGCGACCATCGACGTCCCGGCGAGCCACCAGCTCGCCCGCCTTCCCGAGATGAAAAAGTCGCTCACGCTTTTCGTGGCCTGCTTGCGGAAGTAGAGGCCGATCAATAGATTGAACGCAAAATAGAGCCCTATGACGATCCAATCTGTGGCGGTCAATTGCATGGCGTTATCCCGGTGCGGAAGGTTGTTGAATGGAAAGTTTCCGGTGGAAAATCGCCCGGCTCGAGAGTCCCACCGCGATCGTCGCAACGCATCCGATGAAGGTATGCCAGGTGAAATCGATCTGCGTCCATTTCAGGACCGCGATCATCGTGAGGAGGCCGGCGATGAAGCCGGTGAAAGCGTCCCGCTGGTCCGTCTTTTTGAAAAGCAGCCCGAGGAAGAACGTTCCCAATAATCCCCCGTAAGTAAAAGAAGCGATCTTCAGCCCTATCTCGACGACCGGGTTATGGGTGTCGGTGAACAGCATGGCGCCGCCGATCAGGATGACCCCCCAGAAGAGCGTGAAGATTCTCGACCACCGCAGTTCCTTCGAAGCAGCCATGAGACGGCCGGCCGCCGATTTTTTTAGAATATCGAGAAAGGACGACGAGGCCAACGAGCTGATGGCCGACGAGAGCGTGCCCATCGCCGAGGCCAGCAGCCCCGCAATAACGAGCCCTCTGATGCCCGAAGGGAGGTTCTCCACGATGAACTTCGGAAAAATCTCGTCCGTCGATTGCAGTCCGAGCGTCTGGATGGGCACGCCGCCGTAGAATGCGAACAGGCAGAGGCCGAGGAGAAGAAAGAATGCGAACTGGAGGACGATGAACGCCGCATCGAGCATCAGGGCCCGCTGACTGTCCCACCGCGACTTGCACCCGAGGAGGCGCTGGACCAGGAGCTGGTCGGTCCCGTGCGACGCCATTGTGAGAAACGTCCCCCCCAGAATCCCGCCGACGAGCGTGTAGGGAGACGAGAGGAATTCCTTCACGCTCGAACCCCAGGCCGGATTGATCACTTCGAATTTGTTCGCGTTCCCCGACGTCGCAAATACGGCAACATCGCTCCACCCGCCCGGAAGCCGGTTGAGAATCACCAGGACGGATGCGACCGCGCCGGAGAGATAGATGAACAACTGCACGACGTCCATCGCGACCACGGCCTTCAGGCCGCCGAGGTACGTGTAAACGAGCGTGAATAATCCGATGATGAGGATGCTCGTCGCGTAATCGAACCCGGTGATGATGTGAACCGGGATCGCGGTTGCGAAGAGGCGGACCCCCGACGCCAGGACCCTCGTCGTGATGAAAACGCCCGAGGTAAATTTCCTGAGCGGCTCCCCGAATCGCTTTCCGAGAAAATCGTAGGCGGTCTCGAGATCTCCCCGGTAGTAGGCGGGAATGAAAATCACCGCGACAAGCAGTCGGCCGACGAAATAGCCGAAGGCGACCTGCAGGAAGTGCATGTTGGATTTATAGGCGAGGCCCGGGATGCTGATGAAGGTCAGCGTGCTCGTTTCGCTGGCGACGATCGAGAATCCGACCGCCCACCACGGCATCGATTTCCCGCCGAGGAAGTAGTCGCGGGTGGTTTTCTGCCTCCCGGAGATTACGATTCCGAGAATTGTTACGCCGACAAGATAGACCGCGACAATGAGGTAGTCGGCGGCGGAAAAACCCATTAGTAGAGATGCGAGGAGGGCACGGGGTGTCCCGTCAGGTCCCGAGAGCGTCGGCGATCGTATCGCTCATCGTGAAGACGCGGTCAAGCTGGGAGATTTTCATCAGGTCGGTGACTTTCTTGCTGACCTGGACAAGATGAACGCGGCCGCCGTGCTCGCGCATCGTGCGGTGGGCGATCAGGAGGGCGCTGAGGCCGCTGCTGTCGCAGAATTGGACTTCGGACATGTCGACGATCAGGACCTGGGTGACCTTCGGCTTGCAGAGGACCAGGAACTCCGCTTTGAGCTCGGGGCACACCGTCGCGTCGAGTTTTTTTCCCCGCAGTTTGAGGATGACCGACTTGCCGTTCTTTTTCACGTCAAACTTCATACTCTCTCCGGTATTCTTATCCGAACATCGCCAGGCACTCGGCAAATTTTTCGTACAGCGCCTGCGGCGATCGCGACGCGTTCAGGTTGAGCTGAACATTGTAAAACAGATCCGCGGCGGAGTGAGCGAAGCCGACGCGCACTCTCGCCCGCGACACTTTGCAAATATAAGCAGTGTGAAGGACGAAGTCAAGGTTCAGATCGACCGCAACATCGTACGGTCGCGTCATAATGCGTTTCAGGAGCTGGCGCCTCGGAAGCGAGAAGCGGTTGATGTCGTGCGGATCGATGCGCACGACTTCCGACCGGGGAAACTCTGAGAGCGGCGTCGAGCGCGTGCTGTTATGGACGATCGTGATGTGAAGATGGGAGAGCCGCTCGCGATAGGACCGGATCGCGGCCCCCGCGAGAATGGAATTGTCGTATCCGGTCGGCAGCGTAATCAACACGTTGCGCGCGCCGGTGAGGAACTCCGTCATCGGCTGGATCGTATCGACGTCGGACCGGAACTGGAGCTTGGCGAACTGAAACCCAAGATATGATAAGGTCTCTTCGAGCATCTTCCTCCGGACTAGGTTTTGGCTTTCTCCCGGCTCGGTCCCGCCTCGCGGGATCCCGCTTGCCGCGCTTGCGGGGCCGGGCGGGAATCGCCGATAAGCGAGAGGAATTTCTTCTCATCCCACAATTCGATCACCAGCTCTCTCGCCTTTTCAAGTTTGGAGCCCGCCTCCGCGCCGACGATCACGGCGTCGACGGATTTGGAAACGCTGCCTGCCACGCGCCCGCCTTCTTCCTCGATCCGCTCTTTCGCCTCATCTCTCGTCATCGACTCCAGCGTCCCGGTCAGGACGAATGTCTTTCCGGCGAAAACGCCTTGCGTTTTGGGCGCTTTGTACGCAAGATTCAGGCCCGCGGAGCGCAACCGCCCGATCATTTTGATATTGCGGCTCTCGCGAAAATAGGCGCGGATGCTCTCCGCGATCTTCGGCCCGATTTCCGGGACCTCCTCGAGCTCCTTCTGGGTCGCCTGCTTGAGCTCCTCGATCGATTTAAAATGCTCGGCGAGAACCCCCGCGACCGTCTCACCGACATGGCGGATGCCGAGCCCGTAGAGCACGCGGACATACGGCTTCTCCTTGCTCCGTTCGATCCCATCCAAAAGGTTCTGGACGCTCTTCTCCCCCCAGCCTTCCAATTCGACGATGTCCTTCCTTCGCCGGTAGAGCTGGTAGAGGTCGGCCACGGTATGGACGAACTCTTCGGTCACGAGTTGGTCGACCACCGCCTCGCCCAGACCGCTGATATCCATCGCGCCGCGCGACGCCCAGTGCTCGATCCGGCCGCGCACCTGACGGGGGCATTCGACGTTCTCGCAGAAGTAGTTCGCTTCCCCCTCGGGCCGCACGAGGCGGGAACCGCACTCCGGGCATTTTTTGGGAAACACGAAGCGGCGCGCGTTCTTCGGCCGTTTTGACGTGACGACGCCGGTGACTTTTGGAATGACATCGCCGCCCCTTTCAACAACCACGGTGTCGCCTTTTCGCAAATCGAGCTCACGGATATAATCCTCATTATAGAGTGAGGCGCGGCTGACCGTCGTCCCGCCGATAAAGACGGGCTTGAGCACCGCCACGGGCGTCACGGTTCCGAGACGGCCGACCTGGAGCCGCACGTCTTCAAGCAGGGTCTCCGCCTTTCGGGAAGCGAACTTGCAGGCGATCGCCCAGCGGGGGCTCTTCGCGATGGCGCCCAGCTTCTCCTGCTGCTCGAGGGAGTCGATCTTTATCACGATACCGTCGATGTCGAAGGGCAGCGTGTCGCGCTTCTTCTCCAGCTTCCTCCAATGCGCGATCGCCTCATCGATGGAATCATACCGTCGCGCGTCCTCGTCCGTGAGGAAGCCGGCCGTCCGGAGCCGCTTCAGGTTCCCGAAGTGGCTCTCGAGCCGTTTCCGCTTTGATCGAAGGTAGTAGGCGAAGAATTTCAGCGGCCGGGTGGCGACGATTTTTGGATCCTGCAGCTTCAGCGTCCCGGCGACGGAGTTGCGCGGGTTGATGAAGGTCTTTTCGCCCACCAGTTCCCGTTCGGCGTTCATCTTTTCGAAATCCGCCCTGAACATGATGACCTCGCCGCGTACTTCGCAGTCGAGCAATGCCGGATCGCGGGTGTTCAATCGAAGAGGGACCGGCCGGATGGTCCGCACGTTATTGGTAACATCGTCGCCCTGGGTGCCGTCCCCGCGCGTCGCGCCCAGGACGAGCAGCCCCGCCTCATAGTGCAAGCTCAATGATACTCCGTCGAATTTCAATTCACACACGTACTGATAGGCTTCTTCCCCGAGCAGCCCCTTCACCCTGCGGTCGAAGTCCCGGATCTCCTCCTCGGTGTAGGTATTGGCGAGGCTCAACATCGGCACTTCGTGCCTCACCGTCCGGAACTCTTTCGTCGGCTGGCCCCCGACCCGCTGCGACGGCGAATCCGGCGTGATCAGTTCCGGGTGCCTGGCCTCCAGCTCCTGGAGCTCGCGCATAAGCCGGTCATACTCCTCGTCGCTGATCGTCGGCTGCGCGAGGACGTAGTACCGGTAATCATGCTCGCGTAACTCTTTTCGCAGCTTCTCGATTCTCTGGACGACCGGCCGGTCAGCGCTGCTCATCCATCTCTACCGGCCGGACAGACCCTGGAGTTTTTCCACCGTCGCCCACGAGAGCGTGACACGCTGCGGGGGCCTGTTCGAGCGCCACAAAGGCCCCAGGTTCATGCCGTTCAGGGAGAGCTCCAGTCCCGCGGAACCGTCGAGAATGACGGAAAAAGACTTCCTGGCCTTCCACTCCATTTTATAGTTCGCGGGAAGCGCGTACGGCTTCAGGTGCCAGCGATCGATCCCGATCTTCAGATTGACGCTGTCGGTCGTCCTGCCGACAAGCGTCAGGCTGTCGCCCGAAACGAAGCGGGCCCGCCAGGGCTGGGAGGCGGAGATGGAATCGTTTCTTCGTTTCTCCTCGGCGTATTTTGCCTCCCGCTCCTTCACCGCTTCGGCGAACGATATTTCCTCGACCGGCCGCGCGCTCTTCTCCTTCCCGATCCAGAACATCGAGACCGCGAGGCTTACGATCACGAGGATCGCGAGGGCGCCGAAGACCTGCTGTCCCCGGGCGACGGCGGTGCCTTCCCCGTCCGCGAAGGGGACCGCCGCGTGGTCACGGGCCGGCCGGTGCACGGGCCGCTCCGGGGCGAGCGGAACCTCATCGCTCGCCTCGCCCGGTTCTTCGACAGTCAAACCGACTTCCCTCGCATACAACCTGATGATCCCCCGCACGTAGGGCTCGGGCAGACCGGGGGAGATTCCCTCCTCGATCAGCTCAATATTCTTCCGCGCGACTGTGATCAATCTAGCAATCTTGTCGACCGAGTACCCTTTCCGGAGCCGCGCCTCCCGGAGTTTCTCGCCGATGGTTTCTAAAGGAACCGAGGGCATGGGAGCGGGATGAGATTCATGGGACTCTATGGACCGTCTCGACGTTGCAGGGAGGGGAAGTTACGATGTGGGAAAACATACGAAGAAGCGATCCGAATAGCAAGTTAACCCGGCGGGCCGTCGCGGCGTTTATCGAGAGCGGACCGGATCTTTCGGGCGAAATCGGCGAGCTCGTACGGCTTTTGTATGAAGCCGTCGATCGACTGGGCGAAGTCGCCGTCATCCAGCGTCGTGGTGCTGTAGCCGCTGCACACCACGACTTTCATCGATGGATTCAATTCCCGGATCTGCTTGAGCGTCTCGCGCCCTCCCATTCTCGGCATGTTCATGTCGAGGATGGCGAGATCGAAGCGGCGGTGGTCTACGGCGAGCATGTCGATCGCCTCCCTGCCGTTGCGGGCAAGCTCGATCGTATAACCGAGCTCTTTGAGAATGTCGGTCCCCACCACGCCGACGGAGATCTCGTCTTCGATGAGCAGGATCCGTTCGGAACCACCGACCCACTCGGCGCTTTCTTGAGGCTGAGTCCGGCCCACTCCCCGCTTCGACGAGCGGGGAAGGTAGATCGTGAAGATCGTCCCGCTGTCGACTTCGCTCTCGAAAGCGATGTAACCGTTGTGGCTCCGGACGATTCCATAGACGACCGAAAGACCGAGTCCGGTCCCTTTGCCGGGCTCCTTCGTCGTGAAGAGCGGCTCAAAAATCCGGCTCCGGATCTCAGCCGCGATGCCGACCCCCGAATCCATGACCCTGGTCATGATGTAATCGCCGGGCTTGCCCTCGGGAAACTGTCCCGCCTGCCGTGCGTCGAGATGGATCACCCCGCAATCAATTTTGAGCACGCCGCCGTTCGGCATCGCGTCGCGGGAATTGAGGCAGAGGTTCAGAAGGGCCTGCTGCAATTGGCCCTCGTCTCCGTCGACGATCATGGGCTCCGGCAATGGGGAGAACTTGACGGGGATCGTCTTGGGCGCGGTCGCCTCGAACAGGCCGAGCGTTTGGCCGATCACCGTGTTCATCTCGACCGGATTGAAATGCGGAATTTGCTTGCGCGCGAACGCGCTCAACTGGGCCGTCATCTCCGCTCCGCGGCGCGACGTATCCTCGATCAGCTCGACGTACTTCATCAGGCGCGGTTCGGCGGCGACCTTTCGTTTCATGATCGAGGCGGAACCCAGGATCGCGGTCAGGATATTATTGAAGTTGTGGGCGATGCCGGCCGTCAGATTCCCGATCGTATCGAACTTTTGCGCTTGGAGGACTTTTTCGTCCATCTTCTTTTTCAGGGTGATGTCTCTCGAGACGACCCGGACGATCGACGGCTTCGAATCCCGGTCGAGCACCAGCGACGTGTTCACGCTGACGTCGATCCGCGTCCCGTCTTTTTTTTGGAGCCGCTCCTCGACGCCGTTCAGGTCCTCGGCGAGCTCGAATATTTTCCGCAGATTTGCGCGGACATGCTCGTGCTCCGTTTCCGGGTAGAGCTTGAAGAGGGGGTGGCCGATGATTTCTTCCTTGTCGTATCCGAGCACCTGGCTCTCGGTGAGGTTGCACCCGACCACGACGCCGGAGCGATTGACGCTGTGGTACATGTCCGGCGAGTATTCGAACAAATCGGCGTACAGCCGTTCCGACTTCCGGAGCTGCTCGAACAGCGACGCGTTCTGGAGGGCGACGCTGATCTGGTTCCCGAACGCCTGGATGAGACCGATATTCCGGTCTTCAAATTTTCTTGCATCCTTGCCGGCAATGATTAAAACGCCGGCGAGCATTCCCGGCCGCACCAAGGGGATCGAGGCGAGGATTTCGAGGTCCTCCTTCCGGTAATCATCTGAAGCGAGCGCGACCACTCGGGCGTCGTCGGAGCGCAGGACGTTCGGTTCCGAAATCCAGCGCGGCAGCTGCTCCTGGCCCAGGGCGGGCGAGGCGAAGAACTCGGCCACCGTCCCCGCGCTGTGCTTGAGAATCAGGCCTCCTGATTCCATAAGATAGATCCACCCGCACTCCGCGTCCATCAATTCCATGACTTTGGAGAGGGCCGACTGCAGGACGTAATCCAGCTCGACGGAATGGCTGACCGCTTCGGCGATCGTGTTGAGCTCGAGCAGCTCGCGGCGCTGCTCCTCCAGCATCCTCCCATATTTAAGCGAAAAATAGACGCTCACGAAGCCGATGACGCCGACCGTGAGAATGCTGATAAAATCCGGCCATGTAAACCGGCTCCCCGTCACGAAGTGAACCGTGGTGATCGTTCCCATTGCGACGACGACCGCCGTCGACGCGACGATCTGGGCCTGCTCGACGAGGCCAACCTTGGGGGCCGATTTTCGGATTGTTTTCATCGAAAAAATGTAAGAAGAATGGCGTTGAGTATCAACTAACCGGGTTCCCGCTTATCCTGGCTTGATCCCGCCTTGCGGGACAATGAGGGACGGGCGGTACGCGGCGGGACGAGGACGGGACTAGCGGGACAGGAACGGAGGCAGGAACATCAATTCTGTTTGTCCAGCACGAAATTGAAGGTGACGCCGGCCTCCACCCTGGAGATGTGCATCGATCTTCCGAACTCTATTGTGACGGATCCGGACTGTACGATGCTGCCATCCCTTCCGAAGTCCTGCGTGCTCGAGAACGTTCCGACCCACGTGCCCTGGTCGAATGCAGAAACGACCTGCAGCGGCTCGTAGCTTGAGCAGCCCGCCGCAAATCCTCCCTTCACGAACGATCCTTTTTTGAAGCGGTCAGTCGGAACGGCGGGATTTGAACCCGCGACCCCTTGCACCCCAAGCAAGTGCGCTAGCCGGGCTGCGCTACGTTCCGGATAGGTGTCTTAAGACTCCTCCCGAATGAACTGATCCTCATGACAATCGGAGATCCATGCTCAAGAATCGGGCGAAATCGGCGATGAGGCACGGGTAAAGTAATCACTTTTCCCGCCCGATGCAAGTATATTGACCTTCACCCCCCTCTTCGCTATATTCCCGCAATTGCAAACACGCGCCGGAAAACACGCTTTATAGGCCGGTGGGGGTTCGATTGTGGCAGGAAAGCCCCGGAATCGGCCGGGATTGACGCGGATCACGTGAGGATAGGATTCTTCGGGAATTTAATCGAAATTCCAAGTGCTCTGAAACTGAGCCATTATGAAATCCGGTAAGTTTTTATCGCCCGATTCGGCCCGAACCAAGATCGTTCTGATTAGCGGAACGGTCCTCGCGGCAATTTGCATTGCCACGTTCTTCTACCTGTCGAACCGCTTCAAGAACGATTCACTCCTCCTGGAAACCCAGAATTTCCGGCGGATTACCGAAGTGAGCGGAGAATACCTCAAGCTTGCCCTGACCTTCGACGAGCTGGTCACGGACGCAATGGATCAGACGCTTGAAAGGATCAAGGAAAATCCGTATGTGAAATATGCCGTCATCCAGCAGGATTCTCCGGGCGTTAACCGGGCATTGAACATTGCACAAGCCAGGCAATGGGCCTACCAGGATTCTCAGAGAGTCGACCCACTCTCTGCCGTCGTCTATAAAGTGAGCATGCCCGTCGTTCTGAAAGACGGCCCGTCCGGCACCCTCTACCTCGGCTTCTCGCTGGACCGCCTGCAGGAGGAAGTGCGTCAAACCACCAAGACCCTCGCGACAGTTTGTGCAGCCGCGTGGGTGTTCGGCGTGGTCATCATGCTCTTGCTGGCTACGCTCTTCACGCGCCCGATCTCGGCTCTCGCCGACGTGGCCGAGCGCGCCTCCAAGGGCGATTGGCGCGGTCGGGTCCCCCCATCGGCATCCAACGACGAAATCGGACGCGCCGGGCGGGCGCTGAACGCGGCGATCATGAATTCCGAATCCGCGCAGAGGAGGCTGGAGACTCTCGCCGGCCTGCTCAACAAGCGCGACCAGCAGCTCAGCGAGGAGCAGTCGCAGCGGAAGATGATCGAAAAGCAGGTCCAGGTATCCGATGACATTATCAAGAAAACAAGCGCTCTCATCCTTGTCGCCGATTCCACGGGAGGGATCCAGTATGCGAGCCCTTCGTTCTCGCACGTTCTCGGCTACGAGCCGGAGACCCTGCTGCACGACGGCTGGTGGGGCGTGGGCAAGCGCGAGGCATCCGACGCGGTCGAGCGAAAGAAGGAGCGCAACCGCGTTGCCAAGTGCGCCCGCCGCGAACTGCCGATCAGCTCGCAGCCCTACGAGCGGCAATCCATCGACAGCCAGGAGAACCCTCGCTGGATTCTTTGGCAAGAGACCGCGGGCGTCAATAACACCCTGATCGTGGTCGGCCAGGATATCACGCAGCGCAAACAGGCCGAAGAGCAGATTCGGGAACAGGCGGCTTTGCTCGACATCACCGGGGACGCGATCCTCGTGCGTAATCTCGAGCATCAGATCCTCTATTGGAACCGGGGAGCGGAGAATCTCTACGGGCTCCCCCAGCAGCAGGTTCTTGAAAGGAAAATGAGCGATATCCTCGAACAGGAGGATTCGGGCGGAATCGAGAAGGCCTACTTCAGCGTGATGAATCAGGGTGCCTGGAGCGGCGAGATGAAACAGATCACGAAGGCAGGCAAGAAATTAGTCGTCGAGAGCCGCTGGACTCTCATGAACGACGCGGAAGGAAAGGCGAGGTCCGTCCTCATCGTCAACACCGACGTGACCGAGCAGAGAGATCTGGAGGTGCAGTTCAGGCGGGCCCAGCGGTTGGAGAACATCGGAACGCTCGCAGGCGGAATCGCGCACGACCTTAATAACGTCCTCAGCCCTATTTTGATGTCGATTCAGGCCCTGCAGAGGCGGCACAGCGACGATAAGACGCTGCAGTTGCTCTCGACGATCGACCTGAGCGCGCGGCGCGGCGCCGATATCGTCAAGCAGGTGCTCACATTTGCCAGAGGGACGGAGGGGGAACGCATCCTTCTTCAACCCAAACACATTATCCGGGAAATCGAAAAAATCACCCGGGAAACGTTCCCCCGGTCAATCGAGATCGTGTTCGACCTCCCGAACGATTTGTGGACCATCACGGGGGACGCGACCCAGCTCCATCAGATCATCCTCAACCTGCTGGTCAATGCGAGGGACGCCATGCCCGAGGGTGGCACTCTTACGATGAAGGGTGAAAACGTTTCATTGGACGAGCAGACAGCCCGGTTCTACCTCAACGCAAAGCCCGGGAACTACGTGCTCCTTTCGATCATGGACAGCGGGACCGGTATCAGTCCCGACATCCTGGAAAAGATCTTCGATCCGTTTTTTACGACGAAGGAAGTCGGCAAGGGAACCGGACTCGGCCTCTCGACGGTCTCGACGATCGTGAAGAGTTACGGGGGGTTCATCACCGTCGACAGCACGGTGGGGAAAGGGAGCGTCTTCGAAGTGTACATACCGGCGACCAACGCCGAAGTCTCCCCGCAAAAGAAGGATGAGAGCCGGCGCGAGCTTCCGGTGGGGCGCGGCGAGTCGGTCCTCATCGTCGACGACGAATTGTCAATCCGGGAGATTACAAAAGAGACGCTCGAAGCGTACGGCTATCGGACTGCAACAGCCAAGGACGGCATCGAGGCGTTGACGATCATCGAGAAGGACCGGCACAAGTTCAGTTTGGTCCTGACCGACATGATGATGCCCAACATGGACGGTGCTTCGTTGATCCGGACGTTAAGGCGGCTGACGCCGGACATCAAGGTCATCGCGGTGAGCGGCGCGACGGATCAGGACGTGCTGGAGAAGGTCAAGAAATCTCACGTCGAGGCGTTTCTGCCGAAGCCGATTCAGGCCGAAAACCTCCTTCGCCTCCTCGACACGATCCTGCACGGGGACGGGGACGGGAAGAGCGAACAGCCCCGGCGCGCGCAAAATCGGGGGTAACCCCGCTAGGTCAGACGAACCAGTAATTCTTCCAGGAATTTCTTCATCTCGATCATGTCGCCGCGGAGCCGGTTCTCCGGCACTTTTCCGTGCGCAGCGGCGCTCGATCCGGGCGTGCCGGCATCGGCGATCAGTTCCAATTGCTCCCCCGTCTCGCTCTCCGGCAGATAGTTCACCAGAACGTGCTTTGCCCCCTCGATGGTATACCGTTCCTCGCGGAGGAGTTTTTTAATATGCAGAATCAGCTTGATATCGCGGTTCGTGTAAATGCGATTTCCGGCGCGGTTCTTCGACGGCTTCAGCAGTTCGAACTCCGATTCCCAATAACGAAGCACGTACTGTTCGAGGTCGGTTATCTTGCTGACCTCGCTGATCGAATAGTACAACTTCTTGATGCCGATCTGTTTCATCTGAGCGGTTCCCGGATATTCCACAAATGACGGACTATGGGTTCAAAAATACGCACTTTATTCGTCAAAGGCAACGAGCCCCGGCGCGCGTCAGCGCTCGATGATCGCGCATGCCACGACGACATTTTCGGAGTGGGAGATCGAGACGAGAATCCTGCTCCCTTTCAACGATTCCTTCAGGCGGCCGTACAGGACGATTGAAGGTTTTCCCGCCGGATTGTTCTCCACCTCCACGTCCTTCCAGCGGAATCCGCCGCTCCAGCCGGTGGCAAGCGCCTTCGCGACCGCCTCCTTCACGGCGAAGCGGGCGGCGAAATGGTGCGTCGGATTCTTCTTCGACCGTGAATACGAGAGCTCCCGCACCGTAAAAATTCTGTCGAGGAAGGCTCCCCCCCAATCTCCGATGGTCCGCGCCATGCGCGGTATCTCGACGACATCGATTCCGACGCCTTCAATCATGGGAGACAAGCGCTCCGGCGTTTTCCTTTTCTAGTATTGAAAGCAGCTCCTTGACGTCGCTGATTTCATAGTCTGCGTGCGTATCGACCGTCCCGAACGTGTCGCCGTAGCGGGCGAACACCGTTTTCATCCCGATGTTCGACGCGCCGATCATGTCCCGCTCCGCCCAGTCGCCGATCATGAGCGCTTCTTCCGGACGGACGTTGAGCAGCTCGAGGGCTTTCCGGAACGGACCGGGGTTGGGTTTGCGCTCCTTCGTATCGTCAAACGTCACGACGGTGTGAAAGATGTGATGAAAGTTCAGATAACAGAGGCGCAGCCACGCCTCCCGCGCCGGCGCGTCGCTGACGACGGCAAGGCGCAGGCCCCTCTTCAGGAGTTCCATCAGGATCATATAGACATGGGGATACGGGACGAGGGCGGCCTCGCGGGCGCGCCGGTAGGAGATGATTCCGGCGGAGAGGATCTTGTAGTCGACCTTCTTGAACACGTCGTAGAGCAATTCGTCGAAGACATTCTGAAACTCGATCCCGCGGGCGCTGTAAATAGAATCGATGCGCCCCTTCACTTCCTCCCGCGACAGGTTGAGGCCGGCGTCGATCATCGCGCTGATTGCCGCGTCGATCGCCTGCCGTTTCATCCCCATGAAATCGACGAGGGTATTATCCAGGTCGAAGATGACCGCCTTGATCATCCGCCCGTTCGGATATTAGAAGCTTTCGCGACCTCGTCTTCGATGTATTCCCGCAAGGTCGGCTTGACGAACGTCGTCTCGATGCCGTACTCTGCGAGCGCCTGCGCCAGACACGAGGCTTTGCGGGCATCGGAGAGCCGTTTGTTTACAACCAAAACCTTCTGATTCTTGAGCACGCAATACCCTCCGTCAAAATCGCCCTTTTCATACCGGAGCTCGATGCCGAGCTGTCGGGCAACCTCTTCGAGCTCGCGCATGATCTGAAGATAATTCATTCGGAAGAATAACCATTTGCCGGAAGAAAATCAAACGATCGGGCGAAGCGGGACCAAACGGTCGGCCGTGCCTCACATCAGTCAAACCCTCCTCCCTCCGATCTGCGGGGGTTACGTGAACCGCTACAAGCCGCTCGTCCCGAAGCGCAGAATTACTGCCTCGAGAGAACGTGGCTGATCGAATCGGCCTTCGCGAGTGCGTACGGATTTCGCGGATCCCTCGCGAGGATCCGGCGATAGAGTCTTTCCGCGGCCAGGAGGTGCGAGCCCCGGTCGAGCATGTTTGCGATGAACAGCAGCGGCTCCATTCGACTGGAATCTTCCGCGGCGGCCATCTCTGCTTCATCGAGCGCTTCCTGGCCGAGCCCGATGCCATCATAAAGCAACGCGAGCTCCAAGTGCAGCCGGAATTTTTCTTCCCGTGTGCGGACGATGTTCAGGGAGTCGCCGAGGGGCAGAATCCGCTTGAACGTTTTCACGACGGGGTTCGCGGCGTCGATGCGTTCCAGGCGGGTGAGGCATTGTGAGGCGCGCAAGGTATCGCGGAGCTGCAGGCTGATATTCGCGCCCCATTGGAGGGCGGCAAAATAGGAGGAATCGGTCGATAAAAGGTCGTTCAGGATCCCGCCGGCGCGAACCGGATATCCCATCTTCCAATAGAGCGAAGCGGCCTCGAGGAGTTTCATCGCGCGCTCTTCGGGGACCGTGGACGACCGCGCCTCCGCCAACCGCTCTGCAGCATCCCAATGCCTGCGGCCGTAGTCGATGTAGGAATAGGTCTGCTGTAATGTAAGTATCCGCTGGTACTGCCCCTCCGCGTCCGCCATGTCGTCGTTCATGAGGTCGGCGATCATGACCTCGTACACCGCCTCGGCCTCCGCCGGCGCGAGCTCGAGCACCCGCCGAAGACTCCTGAGGGCATCGCCGATCCGCCCTGCAACGAGATCGCTTCTCCCCTTGCGGAGCAACTCGGCGGGATTGAGCGTGTCGAAGACTTCGTGGGGAGGCGTTCTGACGGCCGGCTCGAGGAACCGCGAATGGACCTTCATCATGTTGGGCAGGCCGGGTAGGGGTTCGAACCAGAAGCGGTGCGATTCGCGCATCGCAAACTCATAGGCTCTCAGATCCCTCCACTGTGCGGGCGCGAACACATAGCCGGCCTGCTCGTTCCGCAGGAGATTCTCGAACTCCGGGAGGATGACGACAGGATCGATTTCGACGACCTTTCTGCCTCCCGTCACTAGGACGATGTCTTTGACCGGGCTTGCCAGTACGGCGTCTTCGGGCATGTGCGCCTCTATCCATGCTCCCATCTTCTTCCACTGGTACCGGAAGGCGGCGGGCAGGATCGGGTAATGAAGGAGCTGCTCGGGCGAGCGAACATAAATCAGATTCAGCGAAACTATCTCATACAGTCCGAGAAGATTCGGGACCGTCGCCAGGACAAGTACGGCCGCTGCAAGCCTTCCCTTCAGGAACGCATTCAACGGAATCGTCATCGACGCTTTGAGCGCGTAGTAAATCGCCAGGGGCAGAATCGGAAGGAGGTAACGCATGTCGTGGGCCGGAAAGACGAGAATGATAAGAAGATAGCTCACGAAAAAAATCACGCGCAGCCTCCCGGTCGCGCTCGTTCTTACGTCGCGCGTAATTCCGACAGCCAGGAGCGCGTATGTGAGTATCGCAACGACGGGCTTCGCAGCTTCGAGGATCTTCGCGGAGGATTTATAGATAGACGATGGACTGACGATCAGGTCCGAGAGCTGTCCGGTGCCGATGGGATCGACGAGAATCATGCCGATCTGCGGAACATAGCCTTTGAGGGAGTAAACGGCTCGCAGCAGGAACTCTTTTATAAGAGACGAGTGCGGCAATGTGAAATACCTTTGGAACAGGATCGAAGGATTGATGGCCAGGTCGTTGTTTTCGGCCGCCGACCATCCCCGGTTTCTCAAATACCAGATCCCAAGAAGCCCGGCGGCGGAGAGGACAATAAACGCCGCGCTTTTTAACCTGCGCCGCGACGCCAGATAGGCTCCTGCGGCAAAGACGGCCGCGATCCCGGCCTCGCGAATCAGCGGCAGCGCCGAGACAGACAGCCCGAGCGCCCCCGGAAGAAGCTTCTTGCCTTCGCCGCGGGATGAATCCATTTCGAACCACAGGAAACCGAGGAGCAGGAATGCGAGAAACGGCGCATCTGATAACGCCTCGGAAGAAAAGATGACCATCAGGGGGTTGGCCGCAAGTAGTAACGCGCCGAGCACCGCCGCGGTTTGTCCGAGCAATCGCCTAAGGAGGGCGTAAAAGAGAATAAGGCAAAGGGCTCCCCAGCACAGCGTCCAGATTTTTACCGCGGTGAGCGAAAATGGGAAAAAGAGCTCCACAGGCGCGATCAGGAGCGAGTAGAACGGGGGGTTGATCATGAATCGCTCGGGCGCCGGCCCTGTTGCGTCGAGCCAACCCTGCCCCCGCGCCAGGGAATTGCCGAGGATGACGTACCGGCAGCTATCCGGAGTGTAGACGGAGACGTCGTTCAGCCGCAGGATGCCGCACGCAAGGAACGACGCACAGATCAGCAGTAGAAAGCCGTGCTGCCTCGCGACCGCGACAGCGCTCGTCATCAGGACGCGGGGTAACCGGGAGCCGTTTCGCCTGAGATGGGAGGAGTTTTCATGGGCTGGAAGACCGCCAGGCAGACGATACTATAATAAGAGAGGAGCGCGATCATGGGAACCCCCGCCAGAGCGGCGAGGCGGTGAATGAACAGCTTGCGGAATTCGACGAGGTCGTTGGAGCCCACATGATCCAGAAGCCACATTTTCGCGTCGAGGACCATCGTATAGACCTCGACCGGCGTAAAGAGGTAGAACAGGATGGCGCTCATCAAGAGCCAGCCGTTTTCTTTGAGGCTGATGCCGGTCGTTTTTAAAAACACGAGCCCGCTCACCCAGACGGCCACGTAGGCAATGTCGACGACGAGAGAGCTCTGGGCGATCAGACTGAAAACCGTCCGTTCAACGTACGGATGGACGTTCGGCTTGAAGTCGAGCGTTCCCATCTGCAGGAGGTCGAAACCGATCACGGCTCTCACATTGACTCCTCCGAGCCAGCAGATGCCGGCAACGCAAAGCGAGGCCAGGGAGATTCGTGCGATCATGGGTCTCATCGACGGCTGATCAACATAAGCCTTTTTCGAGGAAGTTGCAACGAGGGTCACCGCGCCCGTTTTTTCTCGTTCTCGTAATTCTTGATCCAGCTCAATTCGCCGAGGAATTCGAGGAATCGTGACAAGCTGTCGGGGGACTGCTCGAGATATCTATCCGCGAAATTTGTTTTCACTTCCTGCGTCGCGTCCGCCAGCATGGTCCGGATGAGGGAAGCCGACCGGCCGAGCTTTTCTTCGAACTCGGCGGATAATCTCGACGTATCTTCGCCCGCCGATCCGGTCCGCTTCAGCACGGCGTAGGCGTTCGAGATGAATTTCGCATAAAACACGATCTCTTCGAAGACATTCTCCCGGGAAGAGGAAAGTTCAATGAGAACTTTAATATCAGACCGGTGGCGAAACCTCCGCCCCGCAAATTTCTCAAGTGCATCGAGATACGAGTCGGAATCCGGACGGGGACGGGGACGGGGAGATCCTGTGGGATTCACGGACTCTTGCGTCAGCCGGGAAGGACGACCGTAAACGTCGAGCCGACTCCGACCTGGCTCTCGACGCTCACCGACCCTCCGTGCGCTTCGGCCACATGCTTGACCAGCGCGAGGCCCAGGCCGGAACCTTTTTCGTTCACGAGCGGGACATTCTTCGCCTGGTAGAATTTGTTGAAGAGCCTCTTCAGGTCGGCCTCAGGGATGCCCACGCCGGAATCCTTGACCTGGATGCGGATACAGCCCTTGCCGTTCGTTTTTACCTGGCCGCACTCCGTTTCTCTCGCGAGCCGGACCGAAATCGTTCCGTTATTGGGCGTGAATTTCAGGGCGTTCGACAGAAGGTTGCTGAACACCTGGCTCATCCGGTCCTTGTCGAACGAGAGGGGCTCGATTGCCTGCGCGTCGAAGTCGACCTTGATCTGCCGGGTCTCGGCTATGAGCTGCGCCTCCATCACCAGGGGCTGCAGGACGTCGACGAGATTGGACACTTCAAACTTGAATTTCATCAGGCCGGCTTCCATTTTCGCCACGTCGAGGAACAGGTTGACGAACTGGTTGATCCGGTTTGTCGCCTGGTGAATCATCCCCACGGCCTCCCGCTGCCGCTCGTTCAGGACAGGCCCGTCCTTCATGTGAACGACCGTGTAGCAGCCCGCCTTTATAACCTGCAGCGGCGTCCTCATCTCGTGCGATATTTCAGACATCATCTGCGTGCGCATCGCCTCGAGCTGTTTGAGCTTGTCGCTCATGAGGTTGAAGCGCTTTGTCAGATCCCCAATTTCATCATTCGTTGTGATCGGGACAGTTTCGTACAGGCCTTCGCCTACTTTCTCCGTTCCCGCCTGCAAGAGTTTGATCGGCCGCGTCAGTTCCCGGGCGGAAATCAATGCGATCGCGATGGCTATGCCGACAGTTAGAAGCAACGCGTACCCCGCGCCGCTCATCGCAACCGACGTCCTGTCCGATAACTTCCCCAACGACCGGCTAAGGGCCGGGAGATAGGTCATCGTGACTGATTCCAATGATTGCCGGATGGAATCGCTCAGCGGCTCACTATCCTTCAGGGCCGGCATCGGATCGTAGGCAGGATTCTTCTTGATGCGCGTTCGTTGTCGGGCGAGAAATTCTCGGTACTGGGCATGATGCACAAAAACCCGATCTGCAAGGGGTCGGATATCGTCCCGATCGATAATGCGTTTCAGCGAATCCAGATTCTTGTCGAACTCATCGCCAATGAGACTTAGAGTCTGATCGTTAAAGCTGTCCTTGGACTCAAAATACTTCTTTGCCGCATCATGTTCCGACGAATGCAGCCGCTGTAAGTACTGCGTGATAGGAACAACCCGGAACTCGGGCTGATCAAATGAATAGGCAGACCTCAAGATCTGAAAAAAGATGATACCTGCTAGAACAAAGAAGAGGATTATGACCGTGAACATTCCGATAATTTTTGTTAGAAGAGAAAGCCGGAAGCGCGGTATGGAGGGGGAAGAATTCAAAATGACGATTCAAGATAGGCGAGAAAACGCAGAAAGTCAAACCCCTTCGTGACCGCCGGACGGCCGGATGGCACGCCCGCGTAGGAATTTCGCCGAATCGGAATCTTGCATAACATGTCCCGAATGATTACATTCCCCCGTTCGTGTTCACAAAATCCGTCATGACTCTTCAATTAAAAAAGGGATCGACCCGATGAGGCTTCGATTGATCTGTCTCGCGGCTGTGTTCATCGCCGCCACACAAAACTCCCATTCCCTCCCGCGCTTCGCCTTGATGGCCGGCGCCAAGTGCTCGTCCTGCCACATCAATCCGACGGGGGGACAGATGCGCACCGAATACGGAATCGCGTTCAGCACCGATAAGATCCCCGTCGAAGCCTGGCGCGACAGCGATTTCACGTTCAGCGGGAAAGTGAGCGACAATATCTCGATCGGCGGAGAATACCGCTCCCAGTTCATCTACGACGGGTACTCGAAAACCACCGCCTTCCAGGCAATGACCACGTCGATCTACGGCGCGGCAACGATCGGCAAGAAGATTATCTTCTATTTCAAGCAGGACATCATCAACGGCACCTACAACGGACTCTCCAACGGAACCGACCCGTTCAACGGAACCGAGGCATACGTTCTGGCCAGGATTCTGCCTTCGGGGGGTTACATCAAGGGCGGAAGTTTCATGCCGAATTACGGATGGCGCATCGATGATCACACATCGTATACGAGGGGCGGAGACCTCGGTTACACCGGGGCTGGTTCCCAGGCGGGCCTGCTGTTTGTGCCGAACTATAAAGACATCGGCGTCGAGGTCGGGGCCTACGTCGAAAACCTCTTCGTCACGGCGGGCCTCTTTAACGGAACCGGGCACCGGTATCCGATAGATTTTTCGGATAAGAAAGCCTACGCGGTAAAAGTCGAGTATTCCGGCGGAATTTCTTCCCTGAATTTCGTCCTCGGAGCATCCGCATACGGGTTCAGGGCCTTCTCCATGGGCGGCCTGTCCGCCGGCTTCGCGACGGGCGACGTTACGATCCTCGGTGAGATCGACTGGACGAAGAATTACATGGTTGGTCCCGCGAATCCCGGCGGAAACTTGTCGGCGGCGTTCGCGGAGATCGATTTCAGGGCTATCCAGGGTGTTTGGCTCATCGGGAAGTTCGACATGGTCGACCCGGTCGAGGGCGTAGCAGACGATGATGCATCCCCCTTTACGAACACGGTCAAACGGCTCACGCTCGGTTTCGAGATTTTCCCCTTCTCGTTCGTGGACGTGCGGCCGCAGTACCGGATCGTAATGGAAACGCCGAGCATCAGCAACGACGTCGCTCTCGTCCAGATGCATGCGTGGTTCTAGTATCGATGGACATGTATCGGAGAGCGATAACGGCGGCCTTGCTTGCTTCCTCGCTGATCGTGATTAACTGCAACAAGAATCAGCCCGAGGTCACCGGACCCGCCTACTTATACGCTACCCCCGGTTCGCTGACTGTCGTCGCGGGAAGAGAAACCTCGGCGACGGTGGCGGGCGGACAACCGCCATACTACATCGTGCGGCATGCGAAATCACCCTACGCCCATGACTCCCTCCAGGGAAATACGCTCACCGTTTACGGGGACGTTCCGGGCGGAACTAGCGCGGTCCTCGGAGATGCATCGACCCCGCAAAAAACGCTCGACGTTCCGATCACAATTGTGAAGCCCATGCCCGAACTCAATCGACCCGCGGCGTCCGGCTCTCCGGGTGGACTGATCCGGAGCGCCCTTCCGCTTCTTCTTGTTCTGTTCTTTGTCTGCGGTTCGGGAGCGCTGGGCCAGCACCGGTCGAAGAAACCCAAGAATGCACAGAAATCGCCGGCGAGTGCGGTCTCGTTTAAAAAGAATATTACTCCGATTCTGAAGACCTACTGCCTGCCCTGCCACACCGAAGACCAGATGAATCCCAGCGAGTTGTATCTCGACAGCTACGAGAGTCTGATGAAGGGCGGGAAGCACGGCAGGCCGCTGGTTCCGGGGAATCCCGATTCCAGCCTCATCCTGCTGAAGCTTGGCCCGAAGCCTCCCTTCGGCGATCCGATGCCTCTCAAGAGAAAAAGCCCTATTTCGGACGACACGCTCGCCATCATCAGGAAATGGATCAGCCAGGGGGCGAAGAATAATTAGCCGCGTTACGACTAACATGCGAATCGACCATGCCTGACACGACACGATCATCGTTCACAAACACGGAGAAGATGCAGATCGCGGATTGGCTCCGTGAAGTGGACAAGCTCATCCGGGCCGGGCGATACCTCGCCGCGGACGGGTTTCTCCAGAAGATTTTCAACGTCGATCCCGACAATGAGTTGGCCGTCTCGTATCAGGACCGGATTCAATTTCTGATCAAGCAGCTCTCCCAGCGGACGGGCCTGAGCAAGGACATTGAAGCGGAAATCCGAAAGTACGCGGAGCTTCTGAGACAAAGACGCCTGAACCAGACAAGCTCGCTCCTGGTGACGGCGCAGCGGCTCCTCGACCGGGGCGATGTGAACAAGGCCTACGCCGACGCATCGAAGGCGCTGGCCCTCGATCCCGCGAACAACTACGCAAAGGCGCTCGTGCACCGCCTGACCGAGCTGCAGAAACGGCAGGGCGGCACCGGTCAGGATCCGGATAACGTCTTCAATTTCCGTTCGTTCGTCTGGGATACCTGGAAGAAGGGCGAGCCGTCCGAGATCCAGCTCGGCACCTTGAAAAAGGTGCAGCGCGAACTCGGTATAGAGGACGACGCCGCAAAACAGATCGAACGGGAGGTCAAGAACCGGCTCTACCGCGAGGCCCTCAACGAGGTGTGGCAGACCGGAGGCATTTCCGCTTTTACCGTCGCCAAAGTCGAGGAGCTCCGGGCGGCGTTCGGCGTTGCCCGTGCCGACCATCTGGTGGTGGAGTCGACGTTACTGAGAGAAGTCCGGAAAAACCGTGTCCGCGGAACCGTGCTTGTCGTGGAGGACAACGAAAAGAGCCTGCTCGAGCTTGCCCAGATCCTGCGCTCGAACTCGTTCGCCGTTATCGCAGCCGCAAACGTCGAGGAGGGCCTGGCGACGCTCGAGACCGTATCCCCCGATATCGTTCTTTCGGAAATCAACTTCCAAACAGGGCCCGCGGGATTCGATTTATTTGAATTCATCCGCGCGACTCCGGCCACGCAGCAAACGCCGTTCCTGTTCATGTCCTCGGAGGTCGATCGGACGACCCGGATCATCGGAAAGCGCCTCGGCGTCGATGAATTCGTGCTGAAGCCGATCGATTACGAGCTGCTGATCGGGACGCTCACCGGACAGCTTCTGCCCCGGGCGGGCCGGACCGGTTAGCGATCAGGCTTTCTTCCGTTCGTACTTCGTCCGGCGGCGCTTGAACGTGTCGATATGGCGTTCGCCGCCGGCCTTCGGTATGACGCTGACTGTCCCGTCTGATTCCATGACCGCCTCCTTGACCTCGAGGATGCTCTCGATGCCGTGTTCCCTGATCACCCGTTCAAGTTCTTCTTCGGTGATCTCCTCCGATTCGAGATGGCTCCGGATGATCTTGCCGTTATGGATCAGAAGCGTCGGCATCCCCTCGATGAACGACTCGAACCGTCTCGAGCGGTAAAACACAAAGTTGAGGATGAAGCTCAGGGCGAGCAGCGTTCCGGCAGCGACGATCCCGCCGATCAGCGAGCTATCGTCCCCCACCATGGCGTTTTGCACGCTGTTGCTGATGAGCAGAATGAGAACGAGGTCGACGATCGAAAGCTGCGCGACGTGCTTCTTCCCGAGCAGGCGCAGCCCGAGGAGCACCACGACATAAATCGTCGCGGCCCGTAGCGCGATATCGAGAAAGTGCATGGACACAGGGAGCTAATTTACTCATTCCCCTCTTAGAATCAACCGGGACAATCAGCTGATTCCTGGGAATCCCGACATGTCCCGGACGGCGGGACCGGGCAGAACCCTCCGGGACTCGTAAATATGACCTCCGGGGCCGTAAAACTTACCGCCCGGAGGAAAGAGTTGCGTCATCCACCGCAACCCGGTTTGGGTTTTCGAACGCCGGAATCGGAACATTTGTTTTATAAATAGAGAGGGCGGATATCTGGTACAATTATTGAAGCTTATATCTTTTGCTGGATTCAGCCATTGTAAGGGGAAATCATGTATTTCAAGACCCGCGCGCTTCTGACAGAGGTCGATCTGGAATTCATCTCGCAATCTCTCGGCGGTACCGAGGCCGAGCGAAAGGCAATTCGAGAAATCGCCGGAGAGCCGGAGACGGTGACCGAACTCCTCCATGATCCGCGGCTTTTCCAGCGCACCACGACCGTGCCCCCGGTGTTTCTCACGCTTTCGCCGCACCTCTACTTTTACCTGTTCGTCTACCGCGCGCTCGAGCATAAGCACATCGCCGACGACGACCTAGTCGATTATGTTGCAGGAGTTTGCGTTGAATTCCGGTCCGCTGGATCGTTCTGGCAGCTCTCCTCCCCGGGAGACAAGTCCATCTACGCCGTGGATCTGATCAACCTGCTCGGCGAAGTCGACAAGCACCAGCAGTATTACCTGCGAAGGTTTATCGGAAACGTCTCGCTCTTTCTCACCGGTTTCTTCCCGGACTTCATCGTTCAGAGGAGCAGGAAGCAGGGGGCCCCGCCCATGAAGTATTATGAAGCGATCGGCCGCAGTCAGTATGAAACCGCGGCGGGCGCGTCTGCGGCTTACGACGCGGACGCCGCTCCGGTCCTCTCGACGCTGGCCGAGCGATTTGTCGAAATCCGTTCCGCGATCAATGTCTACACCGACGCCTACCTTAGCCTGAACAATCAGAAGCGCTCGATCGAAATCATCGAACGCCAGGCAGCCACGCTCGACGAAGAAAGCTTTCGGCAGTCGCTGGAGTTGTAAACCGCCGGACGGCGGTTCTTATTCCCCCCTCCCAGGGACCGGTCATCGCCCGTTCATGGGTAGCGCTCTTACGTCAGTTTCGCCCGGATAAACTCAAGATTCATCCGCGCGATATTGAGGACCGGGATTTTTTTCGGGCATTCGGCCTCGCAGGCGTACGTATTCGAGCAGTTCCCGAATCCTTCGGCATCCATCCGGGCTATCATTTTTAAGGCGCGCTCCTTCCTCTCGGGCTGCCCCTGCGGGAGCGCCGCAAGGTGGGCAATCTTCGCCGCGACAAACAGCATCGCCGAAGAATTCTTGCACGCCGCAACGCATGCCCCGCACCCGATGCACGCCGCAGCGTCGAATGCCTTTTCGGCGGCAGGTTTCGGAATCGGGATCGTATTCCCGTCCGGCACGCCGCCGGTGTCCACGGAGATATAGCCCCCCGCCTGGATGATTCGGTCGAACGCGGACCGGTCCACGACCAGATCTTTAATGACAGGGAACGATTTCGCTCTCCACGGCTCGATGACGATCGGCGAGCCGTCTTTGAACGAGCGCATGTAGAGCTGGCACGTCGACACGCCTCTCTGAGGCCCGTGGGCCCGGCCGTTGATATACATGCCGCAGCTTCCGCAAATCCCCTCGCGGCAGTCATGATCGAAGGCAATCGTATCTTCGCCCTTTTTTGCAAGGCCGGCGTTGACCGAATCCAGCATTTCCAGAAACGACATGTCGGGCGTAATAGCGGCGGCCTTGTACTGCAGGAACCTGCCCTGATCCCTGCGATCGCGCTGGCGCCACACTTTGAGCGTGAAGTTCATGAACGTACTCTCTTGTTGGCTTCTTATTTGTAGCTTCGCTGGGCCGGCTTGACGTACTCGAACGTGAGCGGTTCCTTCTGAAGCGCCGGCTCCGCCCCGCCTTTGAATTCCCACGCCGCCACGTAGGCGAAACGTTCGTCGTCGCGCTTGGCCTCCCCCTCTTCTGTCTGGTATTCTTCCCGGAAGTGGCCACCGCACGATTCTTCCCGGTGCAGCGCATCGCGGGCCATCAGCTCCGCCAGCTCGAAGAAGTCGGCGACGCGTCCCGCTTTTTCCAGCTCGGGGTTGAAGCCCTCTCCGTTGCCGGGTATGATCACATCCTTCCAGAACGCCTCGCGCATCCGGGGGATTTCTCCGAGGGCCTTCTTCAGGCCTGCGGCACTGCGCGACATGCCGCAGAGATCCCACATCAGGTTGCCGAGATCCCTGTGGAACTCGTCGACGGTGCGCTTCCCCCGGGCAGACATGAGCCTCATCGTCGTCTGCTCGACATTATCTTTCGCCTCGGTGACCGCCGGATGCGTCCGGTCCACCTTCTCGAACTTCGAGCCCGCCAGATAGTCGCCGATCGTGGCGGGTACGATGAAGTAGCCGTCGGCAAGACCCTGCATCAGGGCGCTCGCCCCGAGGCGGTTCGCTCCGTGGTCGGAAAAGTTCGCTTCTCCCAAAACATAGAGGCCCGGTATCGTGCTCATGAGATTATAATCCACCCACAATCCGCCCATTGTATAGTGGGCGGCGGGATAGATGCGCATCGGCGTTTCATAAGCGTTTTCGTTCGTGATCTCGCGGTACATGTCGAACAGGTTGCCGTACTTTTCTGAGACCCACTTCTTCCCGTTTCGTTGGATAACGTCGGCGAAGTCGAGATAGACCGCGTAGCCGGTCGGCCCGACCCCGTATCCCTTGTCGCACATTTCCTTGGCTCTCCTGGAGGCGACGTCGCGGGGAACGAGATTGCCGAACGACGGGTAGAGCCGCTCCAGGTAGTAGTCGCGCTCCTCCGGCTGGATGTCCCTCGGGTCGCGCTTGTCGCCCGATTTTTTCGGAACCCAGATGCGGCCGTCGTTTCGGAGGCTCTCGCTCATTAAAGTAAGCTTCGATTGGTGCTCGCTCATGCGGGGGATGCAGGTCGGGTGGATCTGCGTAAAGCACGGGTTCGCGAAGAAGGCTCCCCTCTTGTGGGCGCGCCAGATCGCCGTCGCATTCGAGAGTCTCGCGTTTGTGGAAAGATAAAAAACATTGGCGTAGCCGCCCGTCGCAAGAATCACGGCATCGCAGATGTACACCTCGATGGCCCCGTCGACAAGATCCCGCGCGATGATGCCTCTCGCCCGGCCGCCGATGACGACCACGTCGAGCATCTCGCGCCGCGGATAAAATTTCAATGTCCCGCGCCCGATCTGCCGGCACAGCGCGGAATAGGCCCCCAGAAGGAGCTGCTGGCCCGTCTGTCCACGGGCATAAAACGTCCGGCTGACCTGAGCACCGCCGAAGGACCGGTTGTCCAGCAGTCCGCCGTATTCGCGTGCGAACGGGACGCCCTGGGCCACGCACTGGTCGATGATACTGTTGCTCACCTGCGCTAAGCGGTACACGTTCGCTTCGCGGGAGCGGAAGTCGCCTCCTTTCACCGTATCGTAAAACAGCCGCCAGATGCTGTCGCCGTCGTTTTTATAATTTTTGGGCGCGTTGATCCCGCCCTGCGCCGCGATGCTGTGCGCGCGCCGGGGGGACTCGTGATAGCAGAGCGACGTGACGTTATAGCCAAGCTCGGCGAGCGACGCCGCGGCGGAAGCGCCGGCAAGCCCGGTCCCGACCACGACGACGTGGTATTTCCGTTTGTTGGCCGGATTAACGAGCTTCAGATTGAACCGGTGCCGGTCCCATTTCTCTTGTATGGAATCTGCGGGTATTCTTGCGTCCATCGTCAGTGGAGCCATTGGCACGACCGGTAGAAACAATACGCGGGCATCGCGGCGAAGGCGGCCGGAATCAGAAGCCAGAAAATCACTCCCACCGACTCGATCAGAGGGGCATATTTTCTATTCCGGAGCCCGAACGTCTGGAACGCCGATTGAAACCCGTGCCGCAGATGGATTGCGAGCAGGGCCATCGCAGCGATATAGAACGAGCTGTAAAGGGGATCGGCGAACGCGCCCGTGACGAGCGAGTACATCGAAACCCGTTGCTCCGCCGAGAACCGCGAAGGATACCAGAACGATTTCATATGCACGACGAGGAAGACAAAGACGATGCTGCCGGTAAGGAACATGGTGCGGGAAGCGAAGGAGCTGTTCTCCTCGGGCTTGTTGACGAGATAGCCGCGGGGGCGCGCCCGTCTGTTGATCACCCACAGGTACGTGCCCGTGGCGATATGGACGGCGAAGGCCGCGAAGAGCCCGATTTCGATGACTCGGATGATCAGAAAATTAGGGAGCGTCTCGGCGTAAGCATCGAACGCGGCTCCGCCGTCGGCTTTGAATAACAGCAGGTTCCCGCCGACGTGGACCAGAAGGTATGCGCAGAGGAACAAACCGGTCAACCCCGCGAGGATTTTTTTTCCGATGGAGGATTGATAAAATTCGAGAAGCGTTTTCACGGCTCCACCGAATCCCCGATGAACTTCCGGATGGAAATCGCGCTGCCGAAGAAACCGAGGACCATGCCGACCAGGACGAGCTGGAGATAGAACAGCGGATCGATCCGGATGAACTCGGCGAGATCCGGGGAGACCAGCCCCGCCGCGATCGAGACCAGGTAGTAGATCGTCGCGGCGGCGGCGGCCCCTCCGATCATCCCCTGCACGACTCCCTCGATCAAAAAAGGTGCGCGCACGATCCACCGCGACGCCCCCACGAGCTCCATCGTTTGCACCGCCTTGCGCTTGGCATAAATTGTCAGCCGGATCGTATTGGATACTAAGAAAATCGCCGAGATCGCAATCACCACTCCCAGTCCGAGCCCGATGGCGTAAAGGGTCTTCGTCTGCCGGTCGATGAACTCGAGCATCTGCCTGCGGTAGACCACGTCGGCTATGCCGGGAATCCCGGAGATTCTCTTTTGCAGCGCATCCGCCTTCTCCGTCGTCCGGAAGCCGTCTTTCAGGAATATCTTGAAGGAGGGAGGCAGCGGGTTGAACTCAAGGACTTTGCCGATGTCCTCGCCGAATTCCTGCTTGAAGATTTTTGCCGCATCGTCCTTGGAGACGAACTGTACGCGCTCCACGCCTTCCGTCGCGAGCAATCGCGCCTGGATCTCGTCGATCTGCCCGCGCGCAACGGGCTCCGCGAGAAACGCCTCCATTTCCACGCGCTGGCGGATCCCTTCGACGATCCTGGAGGTATTTATTGAAACGACGTAGAAGACCCCTAGAAGTAGCAGCGCGATCGTGATGGTCAGGACGGAGCCCAGGGCCGACAGCTTCGCCCTCCGGAACCCAGAAAACCCCTCACGGATAACATAGACGATTCTCATCAAAAATTCGACCGGTCCCGCCACCTTGCGATCTTCCACGAACCGGTGGCGCTCGGGCGCACAAACGTCAGATCGGCGTAGCCGTCGACCCGGATCACATCGCTGGGGTTAAAGGCGACGGTGAGGTTATAACCTCTCTCGATGGTTTCCAGCGTATCGCTGATGCTCAGGGGGATTTCGGCGTTCCAGATGAGCGTGAGCGACTGGACGTTCTGGAATAAGCCGTAGGTTACTTTCATCTCGTCCTCCCTTCCCCAGCTCACATCCACCGCGCGGTCGTAATCCGTATAAATGAACGTGAAGTCGCTCGCAATCAGCGTGCCGTAGATCGTCGTGTCCCTGAACGAGTACGCATTCCGGAAGGAGCAAAAAATATTTTCGACCTTCGTAAGGTCGCTGCAGGTCTGCGATTCAAGTTCCGTATTGAGTCTCGGCGCAAACGGATTGAGGCAGCTCAACGAAACCGCCGAGACCGCCCCGCCTGCAATGAAGAGCAAGATATTCTTCAACCCCTTCCTCTCTAGCTGCCGCTGAAGACCGCTTTCCAGTAACTCCAGGTCGAGTCGGTGGTCGTGCGCGAATCCTGCCACCGGTAGATCGACCACAGCCTCCTCGGATCGACGCCGATATAGAGCTGCATGTTCCCCTGGACGACCTGGGGGATGCCGGCTCTCCGGTGCGGATAGAAGAGCGTGTAGTTG
>DASQAZ010000153.1:0-14926 GCA_035635475.1 Bacteroidota bacterium
TCTTCACGGCAACCAGCACGGAGAGCACCCCGCCAATTATAAGGAAAGCGCGGGCGCTCGCTTTTTTGCCCTTCGCATGCTCGGTGTATCCGAAGACTACCGCTTTCGTCCAGCTCGCCGCTCCGTTGACGATGCCGTCGACGATCGTTTCGTCGATCCAGCGGAGGGCCCGGGCAAGCAGCAGCACCCCTCCCACGACGACGGCGTCGTAGAGCTCGTCGAAATACCACTTGTTCAGCAGGAATTTATAAAGCCCGCTCAGCCGCTCCGCCCAGCGATCGGCGCTGATCTTCTTCCAGTTGTAGGTCGCAAAAGCAAAGAGGATTCCGATCCCCGCGACGCCGAGCGAGAGCGTCATGGCCGGACGGTGGCTGTCCTCGAGCGCCTGTTCGAAAACTCCGGCCGGCGCGGCCTGCACCGAGGCAGGGACGACACTTTCCGGACGCTCCACGGCGCGGAAGAACCAGCCGCTCGAAGCGCCGATCGGATTCGGCGAGTAGAAGATGAAGAAACTGAGGATCGCGAATACGACCAAGGGGATCGTCATCGTGGCCGGCGATTCGCGCAGGCGGTCCGTCCGCCCTTCGTCGGCGTGACGGCCGAGGAACGTGCAGATGACGAGCCGGAACATGTAAAATGCAGTCAACCCCGCCACCAGGAACCCGACGACCGGAATCAGATAATTTCCCGTCATATTTCCGAATGCGAGCGTGCCCGCCAGGATTTCGTCCTTGCTCAGAAAGCCGGACGTGAGGGGAACCCCACAGATGGCCAGCGTATAGGCGAGGAAGGCGTAGAAGGTAACGGGCATTTTCTGACGCAAACCGCCCATGTTCCGGATATCCTGCGGATCGGTATGGTGGTCGCCGGAATCGTGGAGCGCCGAGTGCATCGCATGGATGACGGAACCCGATCCGAGGAACAGCCCCGCCTTGAACATCGCGTGCGTGACGAGGTGAAAAAAGCCCGCCGTGTACGCCCCGACCCCGAGCCCCATGATCATGTATCCGAGCTGCGAGATCGTCGAGTAGGCGAGGACCTTCTTGATGTCGTTCTGGGCGATCGCGATCGTGGCCGAGATGAACGCCGTGATCGCCCCGATATAGGCGACGAAGAGCAGCGCGCCGGCGGTCATCATCGGGAACGTTCTCGCGACGAGGTAGACCCCGGCGGCGACCATCGTCGCGGCGTGGATCAGCGCGCTGACGGGCGTCGGCCCTTCCATCGCATCGGGAAGCCAGACGTGAAGCGGGAATTGCGCCGACTTGCCGATCGCTCCGCAGAATATGAGAATCCCGGCGGCGGTCAGCCATGCCTCGGAGCCGAACGGAATATGGCCCGATTGCATCCCGGAGAAAATTTCGGTGAATCCGAACGTGTGGAAGGTTCTATATAAAATGAGGATGCCCGTGAACATCCCGATGTCGCCCACCCGGTTCACGATGAACGCCTTCTTCGCGGCATCCGACGCCGTACGCTTTTCGTACCAGTGGCCGATTAACAGATACGAGCTCAATCCGACCAGCTCCCATCCGACGTACATCGTGAAGAAATTGTCCGTGAGCACGATCACCAGCATCGAAAACGTGAAGAGGCCCAGATAGGAAAAATACCGCGAGTACCGGACGTCGCCGCGCATGTACCCGATCGAGAACAGATGGACGAGCGAGCTCACCAGACACACCACGACCATCATGATCGCCGAGAGATTGTCGACCACCAGTCCGAGGTTGATATGCAAAGGCCCGGCCATCGGGACGTTGCCGAAATCCACCCAGGTAAAGACGAGCGAAACCGGCTGGTTCGTCGAAAGCTTTGCGATGAGGACGATCACCGAGAGCGCGAGAGCGGCGAAAAGGAGTGCCGTCTCGAGCACGTCCCCCTGCCGCGGGAGCCGCCTCCCGAAAAAAATCAGAATGATAAAGCCGAGCAGGGGGAGGAAGAGGATTGTCAGTGCGAGCGCTATCACCTATTCCTTCAGTTTGCTGATTTCGTCGACATTGACCGTGTTGAAACGCTCATAGATATGCAGGACGATCGCCAGCGCGATGGCCGCCTCCGCGGCAGCAAGAACGATGACAAAGACGGCGATCGCCTGGCCGTCGAGCTTCATCCCTCCGTATCGCGAAAAGGCGATGAAATTGATATTCGCGGAATTGAGGATCAGTTCAATCCCCATCAGCACCATGATCGCGTTGCGCCGCGTGACGACGCCGAAGATCCCGAGGGAGAAAAGAATGGCGCCGATTATAAGATAGTGCGTGAGCCCGGCGTGGATCGTCATCAGTTGCCTCTCATGCCGTTCGTCCGGCCCGGCCCATCGTTTGGCGGATGATTCACCGGTGCGCCAGCCTCTCCTTTCGGGCGATCATCGCGGCTCCGACCAGGGCGACGAGCAAGACGATCGAAGCGACTTCGAACGGCAGAAGGTAGGTCGTCATGAACATCTGCCCGAGCGAATCCGTCGTGGTCGCAAGCTGCGGCGCACCGGAGACGATCTTCCAGTCCGTCACGTAGAACACTCCGCACAGAGCGCCCGCCAGCACGGCGGCCATGATCGAGGCGGGAATCGTCTGCAGGGCGCCGGTTTTAATGTCGACGCTCACGACCTTGTTTGTCAGCATCACGCCGAACAGAAGGAGGACGAGAATGCCGCCGACATAAATAAGCAGTTGCGCAACGGCCACGAAATCGGCGCTCAGGAGAATATAGATGCCGGTGACGCCAAAAAACGTAAACAGAAGCGCGAAGGCCGAATGCACGATATTCTTTGAGAACACGACGATCGCCGACGATGAGAGCGTGATCAGCGCAAACGTATAAAAGACGATATCGTACAATTGTTCGCTCACGCGCGCGGGGGTTCCGTGGGCGGCGTCGGGGCGCCGGGGGCGGGCGGCGCCGAGGACCCGGGCGCGGGCGGCACGGGGGGAGATCCGGGGGGCGTTTTCTTGACAGCGGTCGCCGCGGCGGCCTTCTTCGCGGCCTGCTCTTTTTCGTGTTCGGCGGCGCGACGGCGGACCTCCGCCGCTTCCGCAGGAGTCATGGTCGCGTAATTGTAAATCAGGTGGTGGCGATTTGTTTCCGAAAATTCGTAGACATCTGTCATCTTGATGCATTCGGTCGGGCAGGGATAAACGCACAACCCGCAGTAGCAGCACTTGGCGATGTCGATGTCGAAGACCGGGACCCAGAGGCGTTTTTTCTGACCCGTCGAGGTCATCCCGAGGTCCTCGGTCGGAAGGCCCTTGACGGTTTCGATCTTGAAGCAGTCGACCGGGCATGCCATATCGCACTGAAAGCAGCCGATGCAGTCGTCCATGTTCACGTACAGCCGGTTCCGCGCCCGCTCGGGTAGTTTCAGCTTCACATCGGGGTACTGAATGGTCACCGCCGGCGTGAACAGGTGCCTGAACGTGACCTTCATCCCGATCAGCACCGACCAGACCGACCGAAAGATGTCCGTAAAATATTTAAGCATGAATCCTCACAGCACCATCCAGAGCCCGACGCCAAAGATGCAGGCAAAGGCCCAGGGCGTCAATACTTTCCACGATACGTACATTAATTGATCCACGCGCAGCCGCGGGAGCGTCCACCGCAGCCACATCTGCACGAACACGAAGAACATCCCCTTCGAAATAAACCAAAAGGCGCCCCACACGGGGCCGCTCATGAGGCTTGCGAACGGACTGTTCCACCCCCCGAGAAACAGCGTCGCGCTGATCGCCGAAACGGCAAACATGTTCGCATACTCGGCCAGGAAAAAGAGCGCAAACTTCATCCCGCTGTACTCCGTGTGGTAGCCTGCGACAAGCTCCGATTCCGCCTCAGGGATGTCGAACGGGGTGCGGTTCGTTTCCGCGAGAGACGCGACGAAGCTGATCACGAATGCAATCGCCACAAACGGAAACTTCCTGAAAATGAACCAGTTGGTCAACCCTCCCGCCTGCAGCCGGTTGATCTCCTGCAGGTTCAGCGTGCCGGCGAGCATCACGACCGTCAAAAGCGCTAGCGTCGACGGGATTTCATAACTCACGATCTGGGCGGCCGAGCGCATCGCACCGAACAGCGACCATTTGTTGTTCGATGACCATCCGGCCATGAGGATGCCGACCGTAACCAGAGCCGACACCGCGATGATGTAAAAAAGTCCGATGTTGATTCCGCTCCCGATAAAGGCGCTGCTGAACGGGATGGCGGCGTACGCCGCGTAGGAACCGACGAAGACGATAAACGGCGCTAAAAAGTGCAGCCGCTTGTCCGCGGCGGCCGGGACGATGTCTTCTTTCTGGATGAGTTTCAGGATGTCGGCGATCGTCTGCGCCCAGCCGTGCCAGCCGCCGACGCGCATCGGGCCGAGGCGGTCCTGCATGTGCGCGGAGACTTTCCGCTCGAGCCAGACGGCGAACAGGGCATAGGGCAATATCCACAAGAGAGGAAGAGCCGCCATCACCGTGTAAACGAAGATGTCGGAATCGATGAGGGATCGAAGGAGCTGTTCCATTTTACCTGTCCACTTCGCCGAGAACGATGTCGATGCTTCCCACGATCGCCACCACGTCGGCAATCATGTATCCCTTGCAGATCTCGGGACAAACGCTCAGGTTGACGAACGCCGGCGAACGGGCTTTGACGCGGTAGGGGGTCGCCGATCCGTCGCTGATAACATAGAAGCCGATCTCGCCCCTCGGGGACTCCGAGCGGACGTAGACGTCGCCCGCATTCGGGCGGATGCGCCTCGGAACGGCCGACTGAACGTCGCCCGGCGGAATGCCGCCCAGCGCCTGCTCGATAATGTCCAGACTCTGTTCCATCTCCCGGACGCGAACCATGTACCGGTCCCAGCAGTCGCCGGTCGTGCCCATCTCTCCGCGGCCGATCTGGGGCTGCCATTGAAACTTCTTATAGATCGAATAGGGATCGTCGCGCCTCAGGTCCCAGTCCACGCCCGAGCCGCGCAGCATCGGGCCGGAGCACCCGTAGGCGATCGCGGCCTCCGCGGGCAAAACTCCGACGTTCGCCGTGCGCTTTATGAAAATTTCGTTGTAGGTGAGCAGGTCGTTCAGTTCTTTTATATTGGGCCTGAAATACCTGCAGAATGCCCTCGCCTTGTCGATGAAGCCGGATGGCAGGTCGTGCGAGAGTCCGCCCACCCAGATGTAATTATAAAGCAGGCGCGCGCCGCAGGTGTTCTCGAACAAATCAAGAATCCCCTCCCGGTCGCGGAAGCAAAAAAGAAAGGGCGTGAACGCCCCGACGTCGAGTCCGTACGTGCCGAGCGCAATGAGGTGCGAGGCGATCCTCTGCAGCTCGGCCATGATGACGCGGATGTATTCCACCCGATCCGGCACCTGCAGTCCGAGCAGCTTCTCGACGGCGAGGGCGTACGCCCAATCCATGTTCATGGAAGCGAGATAATCCATGCGGTCGCAGTACGGGATCACCTGCTGGTAATTCGTCATGTGTTCGGCGTGCTTCTCGAAGCAGCGATGGAGATACCCGATATGGGGGATGACATCGACAACGATCTCGCCGTCGACCACAAGCTCCAGCCGGAGCACGCCGTGCGTCGACGGGTGCTGGGGTCCCATGTTGAGCACCATTTCCTCCGGGCGCAAAACCCGGCCGGTCGAGGTTTTTATCGGGGCGGTCTGCGTCTCAATCATACGGCACTTTCATGCCCTGATAGAACTCGGGAACCTTGAAGTCTTTTCTTAACGGATGTCCGGGATAATCGTCGGGCAGAAGGATGCGCCGTAGATCGGGGTGATCCTTGAATACGATGCCGATAAGGTCGTATGCTTCGCGTTCATGCCAGTTTGCCGAAGGCCACACAAAGGTAACCGATGGTATTTCGGGCTTATCGGCGGGCACCTCCGCCTTGAGAATAACGGTGTGGCGTTTCGGCATCGAAAAGATGTGATAGACGACTCCCAAAATCCCTTTCGTATAGTCCACCCCGCTTAAGCACATCAGGTAATCGAACTGAAGATCCGGATCGTCCCGCAGAAACACTGCCGCGTCTCCGATCCGCCCGGGCGAAATTTTGACGAACGGCTGGATGACCCCTTCGATCTTGACTTCGAGGATGTCATCGCCGAATTTCGCCTTCAGTTTATCGGATATCTCCTGGGGTGTCATTCAGGGCCAATCAGTGGATGCCAGCATCATGGGCAGCGGAATCAGCTCTCGCTTCAACGGATCCAGACTCAATCCCAACGCCTCCAGCGTGAATGCGCCGAGAAGCGTGCTATCGCCTCGTTCACCGAATATAACATCCGCGCCCCCGACCTTACCCTTGTACTTGAAATGCGCCGTTCCCTTCTTCCTTGCGATCTTCTTTCCATCCGCCAATCGAAAAGTCTGTTCGGATATCGGTTTGATTCCAAGCTCCTTCAGAATTTTTTTTGGAACGACGGAATAGATCGCTCCTGAATCCACCGAGAATTCCACTTTTCTGGTTTTCTTGGGACGGGCAGGATTTGCGATCTCCACTTCAAGAACTGTGAGGCCCATAACCCGGTCTAGGCTGTTTTCTTGACAAGACTTTCGGAGCGGATCTTCTCCTGCAGCTTGATCAATCCTTCCATCAGGGCTTCGGGTCTGGGTGGGCAGCCCGGGACATACACATCCACGGGAATGACGCGGTCGACGCCTTTCAAAACGTGGTAGCCGTGTTCCCAGTAGGGCCCGCCGCAATTCGAACAACTGCCCATCGAGATCACGTAGCGGGGTTCCGACATCTGATCGTAGAGCCGTTTGATGCGCGTCGCCATCTTCAGGGTCACGGTTCCGGCAACGATCATGACGTCGGATTGCCGGGGAGTCGCGCGCGGGATCACCCCGAAGCGGTCGAAGTCGTAGTGCGAAGCGGCCGCGGCCATCATCTCGATCGCGCAGCAGGCGAGTCCGAACTGCATCTGCCAGAGCGAGGAAAGGCGCGCCCAGTTCAGCAGGTTCTCGAGGGACGTCACAATGACGTTGCTCGTCCCGAATTGCCGGTCTAAGAGTCCCATGGGAAGGCCTTCATGTCAAACGGTAACTTCTTCGGATAGCGGTTTCTCTTGCCTGCGCTTAACAACCGGGATATTCGGCTGCGGCTTGTCCCAGTCCAGGTCCCCCTTCACCCACACGTAGGCGTACCCAACGAGAAGTATCGCAAGAAAAATCGTCATCTCGACGAAGGCGTATGCCCCCAACCGGCTGTACACCACCGCCCAGGGAACAAGAAATACGATTTCGACATCGAAGATCAGGAAGATGAGCGCGACGACGTAGAAGCGGATATTGAACCGGACCCAGGAGTCGCCGACCGGCTCCTCGCCGCATTCATAGGAGCTAAGCTTGGCCGGGTACCAGCGCTGCGGGCGGATCAGCCACGCCGTGACGAGGCCCCCGGCAACAAATACCACCCCCAGAACGAAGAAAAGGAATACGCGGCCGAAGTCTGTGATCATCGAATCTTAGCAGTCGTGGCTAGAGTGACTGGCTCGGAGTGCAAGAAATTCGCACAAATATAGAAAGAATATGAAAAAAAGTCAAAAAACATTGTTGCCCGGGGATTCATTCCATTACATTGAGACCGGGCAGACCTCAGTAAGAATAGGTAGAGGGAGGAAAATTTGCTGCGCAAAAATTAGTTTCTACCGGGACACGCATTGTCGCACAATAATTTACGAACTTGCGCGGAGTTGATTAAAATATATTCATCGAAGAATTGAAATTTTCTCTTGACTTTTGGATATTGCTATCGTATCTTTCAAATGCACGTGGGCGGGAACCACGGTTTCTGACTTCGCCTCCCAAGTTGGAATGCCACGCTCGCCCTCGTGCGTTTTATTTATAACCCTCCCTGCAGTTGTGCTCCTTCATCTATTATGGACCCCCCGAACTGAAAACTATCCCAATCCGTTTAATCCCTCAACGATGATTGAATACTCCCTGCCCGCTTCGGGTCATGTGACGGTTTCGGTCTTCGACAAACTCGGCGATCCGGTGAAAACACTCGTCGATGACGAACAACATGCGGGCATCCATCGAACGCCGTTTCATGCTGATGGATTGCCCACCGGTGTCTATTATTATCGCGTCAAGACTTCGGGGTTTCTCCAGACGAAGAGGATGTTGCTTCTAAAGTAGAATCAGGAAGGCCATTTCGTTTCGGGGGTTCGCGTGCGGGCATTCTCGGCGCGCGCGATCACGAACAGCAGGTCTGATAGCCGGTTGAGATAGATGACGGGCACCTCCCCTCCCTTTTCAATCCGGGCAAGCTGGACCAAAAGCCGCTCGGCCCTTCTGCAGACTGTGCGGGCGAAGTGCATCATCGAGGCGGGGGCGCTGCCTCCAGGCAGGATAAAATTCCTCAAAGGGCGAAGCTTCCCTTCGATTTTGTCGATATGCCGTTCAAGCCGGTCTACGTCGGATGAGCGTACCCGATCTTCCTTCTTTTTCGCGGATGTTCCCGCGGAGGCGAGATCGGCCCCGAGCCCGAACAGGTCGTGTTGAATCTGCTCGAGGATTTTGTCGATCTCCGGGCCGGGTTTGAGCGAACGGCATATTCCGATCACGCTGTTCAGCTCGTCGACCGTCCCGAAGGCCTCGATCCGCAGCGAATCCTTGGGCACCCGCTTTCCGCCGAATAAAGCAGTCTCCCCCTTGTCGCCCCTCCGCGTGTAAATCTTCAACCCCGTCTCCGGTGTCCATTCTTCATATATAATGGAAGCTCGTCGAAAAAATGAACGGAGGTCCTTATGCCCTTGAAGAAATTCTCCAGGCTGATGAACTCGTCCGGGGCGTGCGCGTTCTCGTCGGGGAGTCCGAATCCCAGCAGGACGGTGTCCAGCCCGAGGATCTGTTTGAATTGCACTACTATTGGTATCGATCCGCCCTCCCTCTGGTAGACGGGTTTCTTGCCGAATCCTTTTTCCAGCGCCGCGACGGCGGCCTTCACGCCGGGACTGTCGATGGGGGTTAAGGCAGGTTCTCCACCATGTATGTAGATCGCGTCCGCCTGGACGGTTTTCGGCGCGATTTTTTTGATGTACTTCTGGAATAATTTTGCGATCTTGCCGGCGCTCTGGTCCGGGACGAGGCGCATCGAAATCTTCGCCGACGCCTTCGAAGGGAGGACCGTCTTTGCGCCCTCACCCGTGAATCCCCCCCAGATGCCGTTGCTCTCCAGGGTCGGCCGCGCCCACAATCGCTCGAGCGTCGTAAATCCCTTTTCGCCATAGAGCGCCCGAACCCCCAGCTCGCGGGCATACTTCTTGTCGCTCCAGGGAAGCTTTGATAGCGCCCGGCGTTCCTTTTTGGAAAGCGGGCGCACATCGTCGTAAAATCCGGGGATCGTGACGCGCCCGTTCTTATCATGCATGCCCGCAATCATCTCCGCAAGCGCCTGGATCGGGTTATGGACGGAACCGCCGAACGAGCCGGAGTGAAGATCCCGGTTCGGACCGGTGACGTCGAGCTGCATGTAGCTGATGCCGCGCAGGCCGTAGCAAACGGAGGGGACTCCCTTGGCGAACATCGGCGTATCCGAAATCAACACCAGGTCGGCCTTGAGCAACTCTTTGTGTTCCCGGACGAAGATTTCGAGATGCTCGCTGCCGATCTCCTCCTCCCCCTCGATGATCATCTTCAGATTGATTGGAAGTCTGCCGAGGTTCTTGAGATACGCCTCGATGCTTTTAAAGTGCACGAATACCTGCCCCTTGTCGTCGGCCGTTCCCCGCGCATACAGGTTTTCACCGCGGATTGTCGCGTCGAAGGGTGGAGACGTCCACAGATTGACCGGGTCGACCGGCTGGACGTCGTAGTGGCCGTAAAACAAAACTGTCGGTTTCCCGGGCGCCCCCATCCAATCGGCATAAACGATCGGATGGCCTGCCGTCGCGAACACCTGGACGGTTTGCATCCCGATCCCTCTCAGGTGCGCGGCGATCCAATCGGCGCACCGGGCCACATCCCCTTTCTTCTGCGGGTCCGTGCTCACGCTCGGTATTGCGATCAGCTCTTTGAGTTCGTCGAGATAGCGCGAGTGGTTCGCCTCGACATAGTTCAGGAGTTGGTTCATGGCGCTCGGGTAAATGGAGAGAAAGGAAATTGCCGTCCAATATAGCAACAACCGCCTGCAGTTGCAAGGCGTGGCGGCTGCCGCGCGGGCCAAACTTCATATGCGACCAGGTTGGATTCCTTGAAAATGACGGCGGCTTTGGGTATCTTGCTCCACACGCCATTTGCGCTCCGATGAAGCTCCCGATCATTCTTTGTGAAATAGCTCTTCCCTTACTCTATTTCGCCACCATCTGGGTTTATGCAAGAGCGTTCTTCAGCAACATCCGCCCGGCCGAACGCCTCAGCACGCCGTTGTTATTCGCGACGCTCCTGACGCACGGGTTCTACATAGCCATGCGCACGGCGGAGTTGCGCCACCCTCCGATCACGTCTGTTTTCGAGATTTTTTCCTTGATGGCGTTCACCGTCGCCCTGGTTTATGCCTATATCGAATGGCGCCTGCGAATAAAGTCGACCGGGTACTTCATCCTGATTCTGCCATTTTTCTTCCAGCTCGTCTCGTCGATATTTATCAGGGAAGTTTCGGAAGTGCCGCCAATTTTACAAAGCAACCTGCTGGGTTTCCACGTCTTGAGCGCCCTCCTGGGCTATGCCGCGATCACGATATCCGCGGTCTACGGGTTCCTGTATCTGATGCTCTACCATGAGATCAAATTCAGCGGTTTCGGGGTGGTGTACAAACGCCTGCCGAACCTTGAAACGCTCGAGCGGATGAGCTTCACCGCAACACTCTTCGGGTTCGTCTTCCTGACGGTCGCCATCATCGCCGGGATCGCGTGGCTGCCGCGCATCACGCAGGAGGTGTCCTACACTGATCCGAAGCTCTTCGGCACCTTCGCAATCTGGCTCATTTACGCGGCCGGTCTGGCTGCAAAACGCCTCAAGCACTGGCAGGGGCGGCGGATGATGATCCTGTCGGTGTTCGGCTTCGCGACGGCGATGTTCTCGATGACAGTGATCAATATTTTTCTGAGCAGCTTCCATAAGTTCTATTGAGCATATGAATTTCTACTGCCTGGGGATCAACCACCGGACGGCGCCGCTTGAGACGCGGGAGAAGCTTTGGTTCTCCACCGAGGAGATACGCTCGGTGGTGCCCTCCCTGCGGCAAAAACAGGTTGACGACTGCGTCCTGGTCTCGACCTGCAACCGGACTGAGCTCTATTACACGATCCGCGATGGTTCTGCAAACGGCGAGCCGTTGTGGATGCGCCTTGCCGGCCACAAGCAGGCGCTCGGCGCAGTCCGGGAAGAACATTTCTATATGATCCCCTCTCTCAACGCCGTGAAACACCTGTTCAATGTCGCCTCCGGGATCGATTCGATGATCCTCGGGGATATCCAGATCGTCAGCCAGATCAGGGACGCTTATGCGATTGCCCGGTCCCTCTCGGCGACCGGGGCCGTCACGAACCGGATCTTCGATTCCGCGCTCAGGATCGCCAAGCGGGCGCGGACCGAGACCGAGATCAGCGAAGGCGCGGTCTCGCTCAGCTATGCGGCCGCAGAGTTGTCTTCGAAGATCTTTTCTGATTTGAGCAAACGGACCGCCCTTCTTATCGGTAGTGGGGAAACCGGAAAACTCACCGCGCGCCATCTCGTCGGGAAGAATATCGGGACGCTGCTTCTTGCCAACCGGACGCGGCAGCACGCCGAGGATCTTGCCGCGCTTCTCCGGGGCCGCGTGATCGACTTCGACAGGATCGCCGCGGAACTGGAAGCCGTCGACATCGTGATCAGTTCGATCAACGCGCCCTCGTACATCCTGTCGGAGCAGGATCTCCGCCGTGCGATGAAACTCCGGGGAGCGAGGCCGCTGTTTATTATTGATATCGGCGTCCCCCGTAATATCGATCCGGCCGCGAACTCGATCGAGAGCGTGTTTCTTCACAACCTGGATACGCTGAACTTCGTTGTCGGCAAGAATCTTCGTCACCGCGAGTCGGAGGTGCCCAAGATCCGCCGGATCATCCTCGGGGAACTCATCCAGTTCAATCGCTGGCATGCGTCGCTCGAAGCCAATCCGACGATCGAGGAGCTTCGCGAGCGCCTGGAACAGATCCGGCGGCAGGAAGTCGAGCATCACCTTCGCCGCTTCTCCCCGCTCGATCAAGAGGAGATCGACGTCCTCACCAAGCGGATCGTGAATAAAATATTGCACACCCCCACGGTGAATCTTAAAAACGGAACGGACACGCATCAAACCATGCGGGACAAGATTTCCCTCGTGCGCCATCTCTTCGGGCTGGACAAAAGGAATACCGAATGAGGGCCGTCATCGGAACGCGCGGAAGCCCCCTCGCCCTCTGGCAGTCGAACTACGTCAGGAATGAACTCCTGAAGCTCTATCCGGGAATGGAGGTCGGGATCGAAATCATCAAAACGACCGGAGACGCCATTCCCGAAGCGCCGCTTTCGAAGATCGGCTCGAAAGGACTGTTCACGAAGGAGATCGATCGCGCGCTTCTCGATCGCCGGGTCGATCTCGCCGTCCATAGTTTGAAGGATATGCCGACCGTCCTCCCGGAAGGACTGGCAGTCGGGGCGGTCACCGTGCGCGAAGACGTCCGCGATGTGTTTATCGCTCATCCGGGGAAGCCGGCGAAGCGCATCGACGATCTGCCGCACGGCGCGACGATCGCCACGGGGAGCCTGAGGAGAACATGCCAGCTTCTCCGTTGGCGCCCAGATCTGCTTATCGTGGACCTGCGGGGCAATCTGAACACGCGCCTGGAGAAACTCGACCTCTCCGATTGGCACGGGATCATCCTCGCGAAGGCGGGCGTCGTCCGCCTCGGGGCCAGGGAGAGGATCTCCGAGACGATTCCCGTCGAACGAATCCTGCCGGCCGTCGGGCAGGGAGCGCTCTGTATCGAGGTCCGTGCCGACGACGGCGAACTTATCAATCTGGTAAAGCCGCTCAATAGTGAGGCCGCGAGGATCGCAACCGACGGCGAGCGGGCCCTCCTGCGCGTGCTCGAAGGGGGCTGCCAGGTGCCGGTCGGCGCGTACGGAAGAATCGAACGGAACGAGTTTTTTCTCGATGCCATCATCGGCAGCCTTGACGGAGGAACGATCGTCCGGGGGCAGGAGCATGGGCCTCCCGCCCAATCCGTGGCGCTGGGGCAGCGACTCGGCAAGACGATTCTGGAAAGAGGCGGGAGAGAGCTGCTGGAGACGATGCGCAATCCGAACCTTCAGCAAGCTCCCGAAGTGTAGGGTCCCGTGATACGCCTCGCTGGCCAGAATATCCTTATTACGCGCGCAGCCGGGCAGGCCGGCGAACTTGCCCGGCAGATTGTGCGGCGCGGCGGTGTTCCAATCCTCTTTCCCACGATCGCGATCCGGCCCCCGGAGTCATGGAAAGATTGCGACGTTGAGATCGACGCCCTACCGAGTTACGACGGTATCATTTTTACGAGCGCCAACGGGGTCAAATGCTTCTTCGGGCGCTGCGTCCACCACGGCCTTACGGCTGATGATTTGCGGTCAAAGCTGATCTGTGCTGTGGGAGAGCAGACAAGGCGCGCGGCGAGCAGGATCGGACTAACGGTCACGACGATGCCCGAGAAATACAGCGCGCTGGATCTCGCGGGGGCCGTGGGAGACGAGTTCCTCAAGGGCAAGCGTTATCTTCATCCGCGGAGCAACCTGGGAGACGACGCTCTCGCGGAGAATTTCAGGCGGCGGCGGGCGCATGTGCGCCCTGTGGTCGTGTACCGGACCGTCCGGCCGGACCCCGAAAGTTTCGACCGGGTGCGGACGATGCTGCTCCGGGGCGAAATCGACGTCGTGACCTTCACGAGCCCGTCGACATTCGGGAATTTCGTGTCTTTCTTTTCGGCCGACGAGATCGAGCAATTCCGCCCTCTTATCCGAATCGCGGCCATTGGCCCCTCGACGGCCGAGGCAATCGAGCAATCCCGGATGGCCGTCGACATCTTTACCGAACAAGCTTCGGTCGGATCGCTGATCGAATCGATCTGCCGATATTTTGCTCCCGGCTTCGGGCGGGCCGGTTCAACCCCACCGCGCAGACCGAGTGATGGATAACGATCTTTTTTTGAGGGCGTGTCTGAGGCAGCCCACCGCGCGCACGCCCGTCTGGATGATGAGGCAGGCAGGGCGATATCTCCCGGCATACCGGGAACTGCGCAGGAAATTCGATTTCCTCCGCCTCTGCAAGACCCCCGAGCTCGCGTCGCAGGTGACGCTCCAGCCGGTCGAACTTCTCGGCGTCGACGCCGCAATCATCTTTTCGGATATCCTGGTCCTTCCGGAAGCGATGGGCATGGAACTCATCGTCGACGAGTCGGGCGGGGGGCCGCGCTTCCCGGCCCCGCTGCGCTCGGCGCAGGACATCGCCCGGCTGATTCAACCCGACCCGGCCGGGCATCTGAATTTCGTGATGGAGGCCCTGACGATGACGCGAAGGCAGCTCAACGGGTCGGTGCCCCTGATCGGTTTTTCTGGATCTCCCTGGACTCTCGCCACGTACATGGTCGAGGGCGGGCGCTCGACGTCGTTTCGTTTTATCAAAGCGATTTTGTACAATTGTCCGGAGCTGGCACACGAGCTGCTCGACAAACTTGCGGTCGCCGTCGCCACCTATCTCAGCGCGCAGATCGAAGCAGGGGCACAGGCAGTTCAAATCTTTGACACGTGGGGCGGAGTCCTCTCCGGGGACGCCTTCCGCGAATTTTCCCTGCGGTACATCGAACAGGCCGTCGCGGGGATCAGGGCGCAGGGAGCGCCGATTATTGTGTTTTGCAAGGATTGCGGGCATTCGATAGATGCCGTCGCCCGCACCGGATGCCAGGTCGTCGGCCTGGACTGGACCGTGGAT
>DASQAZ010000154.1:0-2209 GCA_035635475.1 Bacteroidota bacterium
GGCCGGCGCATCGGTCAGCTTCAGGATCAGCCTCGTGACTGCGGCGTCTGAGATCGTCACCTTACCGCTACCCTCCATGATGCCAAGTGTCTTGGTGTCCTTGCCCAGAGCTGCCATTAGAACGAGCTTCTGCGCGCTTCCCCGTCCCGCTTCCCATTTCACGGTCAGAGGATAAACGGCTCCCTGGATCGAGATCGGATACTTGTACTCCTTACCCGCTTCGATCTGAGCAGGATGGACTTCCACCATCCGCTGGGAAATAAACCTGACATCGAGCGAGCCTTCAGGCCCCGGAGGCGGCAATTCGTACCTCGAGGCGGCCTCTGGGCTCAAGATGCTTTCCGAGCCGATGTAGAGGGTCTGCACACGACCCAGCTTGTCCTGGACGGTGATTCTGTTCAAGCCGGCAAACTCACTCTCGGCAGGCGCTGCTTTCGGTTCCGCCGAGGGAGCCACGATGTGAAGAATCCCCGGGGCGGATGCGTTGAGCCAGTAACCCTTCCCCGGAACGATCACCGACGCCACGAAGTAGGAGCCATTGAAGCTGAAGAGGGGTGAAGAGACGATCCATGGCGGAGTTGTAGTCAAGGAGCCGACGGGCACCGGCTTCGATACCGATCCGATCAAATTCCACCTTTTGGCAAGCGGGACATCCAAACTCAAAAGCGGGGATCCGGGTGCATCGTACGATTGCGCGCCCGAGAACTTGAGCCAGTATCCCGGGCCATTGGTGAGCGTGTCTACAGCAACATAGCCCCCCTGGTATTTGAATGCGCGTGAGATGGCGTTGGGAAACAAAAATTTTACCGCGTAGCTTGGCGGAATATCTCCCACGGAGACCAAATTCCATCCATCCGCCGGAGCCACTACGTAAGCGATAGGAAAGTAGGAAACACACAGCCCGTTGTGGAGGCGAGTCTCAGCGGGGTAGCCGTTCTTATTGAAATAGTTGAATGGAGTAATCGGTCCTGGATGAATCAGAGAATCAGAATTAAGGCCGGTCAGGTTGAAAGTGTCGAGGCCGTTTGTACCGACGTTGGGATACTGGAACTGGATTGTTCCCGACCCGCGGTCGAGGACGACCCGAAACGTGTCAATATCAGCCTGCGGCCCGCCCGTAAAGAATGCCCCGACTCCGTCCCATTCGGCGATGAACTTTCCCCCGGAGTTGCTCCACCGGATAGTCCCGTACGCCGCTCTCGGCGAGTCATTATAAACGATCCAGTCCGACCAGTATGGGGCGATAAAATTCTTCGGCATAAACCCCGCGTGCTGATTCACGGAGTCTGACCGGCCATGATACTGACGCTGGGGCAGATCGAATCCCCCGGTGGCAAAACCGTTCGAATTGACGTCGAGTGTCTCCGCCGCCGTCTTGGAGAGGGCGATGGCTCCGTTCACCCCGATCCAGGCGTAGTTCAAGGTATCGCCGAAATAGACAAATGGTCCTCCGAGACTGAACGGTCCTGCCGTGCCGTCGTCACCTTTTGCATCGTTCCTGCCACGGACCTGAAAATACGCGGAGGAATCGATCAAAATCCCGGAACCAACAATGCTAGCCGGAGCACACGCCAGCGAGGTATCCATCCGGTAATAGGCGCTATTCAAGTCCACGACCCTGTAGCAATAATTTGCGGTCGAGTCTCCTTCTCCCGTGGAGTCAAAGGCGACGATCTTATAACAGACAGAGGCGCCCTTCCATGCACCCGGAATTGTCGCCTGGAATACGTCGAAGCCGAGACTGGTCATGGGCACATCGCCGCTCGACAGGGTGGAGCCGAGGGCGTCTTTGAAGCTGTACCGCATCACGGCGCTCTTGACGCCGGCGCGGGCGGGATCGTCTGCGTCGCAATCCGTAATTTCACAGGACGTCGACTGAGGCGCGGTGGAGAGCGTGTTATGAATAACTTCAACCGAGCCGATCGAGGGCGGGATGTTTGATGTCGCTGTCATCGTATACCAGACATTGTAAACGGCTCCTGCATTCGTATCCGCGCTCAACGGACCGCGGGCGACCCAGCCTCTCTTAATCTGTTCTCTGGGCGTGCCGGAGCAATTCGAAGGCCCCGAATCGTGCTCGTAGAACTTCCAGTCCCTAGCCGGTTTGGACGCATTCAAGCTGCTGATATCGAAAGTTGTCGGCCAAGCACTGTCGGCAAGATGATGGGCAGGAGAGTTCATCCTCAGCGAGAAGAAAAAGACGTCACCC
>DASQAZ010000155.1:0-5794 GCA_035635475.1 Bacteroidota bacterium
GTGGTATCCGATTATGGCTCAGTCTCGGGAATCATGGACATGCACGAGATTGTGTCGACTGCGAAAGAGGGCGCGAAAAAGGCAATCGAGGCAGGCCTCGACGTCGAGCTGCCCGGCGTGGATTTCTACGGTAAGCCCTTGCTCGATGGCATGAGAGACGCTTCGGTTGCGCGCTCCACTCTCGACACGGCCGTCGGGAGATTACTGCGGGCAAAATTCCGTCTGGGCATGTTCGAGCATCCATACGTTAGTGCGGATGAGGCCGAACGGATCAACGACACGCAGGATCAGCGGGCCCTCGCGCTGAGGGCGGCGCGCGAATCGATCGTATTATTGAAAAACGAAAACAATGCCCTCCCCCTGAGCAAGAACCTGAAGTCGATCGCTGTGATCGGACCCACCGCGGATGTTGTCAGGCTCGGCGGGTACAGCGGAACCGGGATGAAAGTCGTCACGGTACTCGAGGGGATCAAGAACAAGATATCCGGATCGACGAGCGTTCGTCACGCACAGGGGTGCAATCTCGGGGGAACAGGGTTGCCGAGCATCCCATCCCGGTACCTGATGGCCGATGGGTCGGGGACTCACGGTCTGAGAGGAGAATATTACAATACCATCGATCTGTCAGGCAAACCGGCGTTACAACGCATTGATCCCCAGATCAATTTTGACTGGGGCAGCGGTTCACCGGCCGGCGCGATTCATACCGATAGTTTCTCAGTCCGGTGGACAGGCAAACTCATCCCGCCTGCTACAGGGCGATATAAATTGAGCGCGGCCAGCGATGACGGAGTTCGCCTCTTTATCGACGGCAAGAAAGTGGTGGAAAGCTGGTTCGATCGTTCCCAGGCGGCAGATTACGTCACCATGAACCTCGACTCGGGCCGCGCCTACGACATCAGGATTGATTACTATGAAAATGCAGGATCTGCGGTCGCCCGTCTCGGATGGGATTTCAGCGAATCGGGCGATACTGCTCTCCAGCATGCCGTGTCCCTCGCGAAACAATCTGACGCGGCGGTGATTGTCACGGGCATCATCGAGGGAGAGGGATATGACCGGGCCGATCTTGGGCTTCCGGGCAAACAGGAGGATCTCATCAGGGCAGTTGCTGCGACAGGCGTTCCGACTGCCGTTGTGCTCCTGGCCGGAAGCGCCGTAACGATGGGCAACTGGATGAACAACATCTCTGCGATCGTCGACGGATGGTATGGCGGCGAGGAGGGGGGCAATGCAATCGCCGATGTGCTGTTCGGAGATTACAATCCCGGCGGCAGGCTTCCGATAACATTTCCACAATACGTCGGGCAGGCACCGCTCTATTATAGCATGAAACCTTCCGGCCGGGGATACGATTATGTAACCATGACCGGTAAACCCCTCTTTCCGTTCGGATACGGCCTGAGCTACACAACGTTCAGTTATACCAATCTCCAGATCAGCCCCCGGCAGAGCTCCGGTACCGACACCGTTACGGTGAGCTGCGACGTACAGAATACCGGCAACCGGGCCGGCGACGAGGTGGCCCAGTGTTATTTTCATGATATCGCTAGAAGCGTCATTCGGCCGTTGAAAGAACTCAAGGCATTCCAGAGATTATCACTCCGGCCGGGAGAAAAAAAATCGATCGCGTTCCGATTCTCGAGGAAGGATCTCGCGTTCTATAACCGGGACATGCAATTCACCGTCGAACCGGGGACCACGCACGTCATGATCGGGGGTTCATCGGAGGATACCCGCCTCGAAGGGGAGTTTGCCATCCTGCGGTAAGACCAGATTTGCATATCTGTCGAATTATTTCTATATTAGTCGAAGTAAATATGGAGATATCATGACAGAGAAAGAAATGACGACAGATGTTTTGACACTGTTTAAAGCGCTTGCCGATAAAAACCGGCTGAAAATCATAGGTCTTTTGGCACACCGTCCGCGCGCCGTTGAGGAGCTCTCGACCTCCCTCAAGCTGGGAGCGTCGACCGTATCGCATCACCTCTCGGTGCTGGGAAGGGCGGGACTCGTGGCAGCAAGAGCACAGGGATACTACAGCATCTACTCCCTCCATTCCGCGCCGCTCGAAGAGACTGCAAAAAACCTCTTGAAACGCGAGGGCTTGAGAGGGCTGGCGGAGGAAAGTGCAGGAAGCCCTGCCGACCGAAAGGTCTTGGGGAGTTTTACCTCCGCCGACGGTAGAATTAAAGCGTTTCCCGCTCAGGAGAAGAAATTTCTCGTAATCCTCCGATACGTGCTGCGCGAATTCGAACCCGGAGTCCGGTATAGCGAGAAGCAGGTGAACGAGATTCTCGCCCGATTCAACAAGGACACGGCCAGGTTGCGTCGAGCGCTGGTGGATTATGAGTTTATGGCCCGGGAGGGCGGCGGCGGAAAATACTGGCGGATCTAAGCTTGCTGTGCGGCTCGTTGTGAAGGGATTTCCGGGTGAGACGTCGCGGGCCCGATGATGCGGAGCTCACTAGGACCCAGCCAGGAAGCGAAATTGAATTTTCTTTTTTTCGCCTGAGGCTAGCGAGACTCGCTGTTCCAGCGGGCCGTATTTCTCGTGCCAAACCGAAATAAGGTAATCACCGGGAGGAAGTCTCTTCAGTTCGCAGGAACCGGCAGAATCGGTGACCGCGTAAAAGGGATGATCCAGCACGCCGATGTAACATCCCATCCATGAGTGCACGTCGCATTTCACCCGGACCATAATCTCCGGTTTTGTGAACGTCTTTTCTGTTTTCGTGCCGATTCTCGGCTGAGCGACATTGAACTGCTCGTTCATTTTGGGGAGAGCGTGGATATTGTGAAGAACGGGGTCGCTATTCAGGATCAGGAGGGGTTGATTCACCTGAATGCCGAGGATGTGAGGCTCGTACATGCATCCCTTCTGGTTGATTTCGACGGGCTGGGAGGGAACCGGGAATGTGCGTGAGCCCAACCCCTCTTTAACATACACGAACACATTCTGCAACATTCCCTTTCCATTCGTGATGACGGTCTGAAAGTAGACCGGTTCGATGTGCATTCCAGCGCATTTGCGGTCGGCATTCATCATGACCGCACTCATCTTCGGAGCCGCCCCCTCCAGGATTGCTTCGCAAGTGATAGTACTTGGTTCCCGGGAATCCACAACAGGCTGAGGTGGAGGCGCCGGCTGTGGAACCTCTTTCTTGCCTCCGCAGCCAAGAATGAGGGGCAGGCACATCGAAAGAAGGAACATTGAGCGAAGATTTCCGATCATACTCAGATCCCCTTTTATTCGATCATCTATTGTGTGATCCGCAACCGGACATGCCACGCCCTTTCGCCGCCGTCTCACCGCACCTTTGAACTTCTAGAGAATATCTGTACATTCCACGCCATAATCAACGACCGTTGGTTTGAGAGAAAGGGAGGGAGTATGCGCGGCCAGCGGTGCTTGGAAGACTGATGGGGAATTCGGAAATGAAGATGGCGCAGAAATCTAAATCCACCGTCTTACGCGTTTCAAGTATTCGGAATATGGGGCACCAAATTTTTGTTCCAGATAATTCTCTTCTGGGATGACCACGAACTCGGTGATGACCTCGAAGAGAACCGGCAGCAGAAAAATACACCACGCCGAGTTCGCATAAATAGCAATGCCGGTGTAATGCACGAAAAATGAAAGGTAGATCGGGTTGCGGGTAAAGCGGAATGGGCCTGTGTTCACGATTGCCGTTGTCGCCTTGTACGGATTAGGGGTCGTGCGCAATCTTCGCATCTGAATGAAGGCCGGTATCCCAATTAAGAATCCCGACAGGAATGCTGCGACGCCGACAATCCGCGCCGTATCCCCAGGCAAGACTGGCAAACGAATAACCCGGTTGAGCAGGTAACCGATGATGAGTGTGCCGAGATACAGCAGTGGCGGATTGATTATCTTCGGATGATCCTTTGTCTCGTTCATTGCGCACTCACTTTCTTGAGAATCGAACCAGTTTTTCCGCTACGGAACAAGTAATGGTACTAGATCGCATCTCAAAAAACAAGTTTATGAATCCAAAGGCACGAGTGCGGATCTTCCCGGATTCAAGACGGGCATCGCGCCGTTAAGTGGTTATGATAAAGACTATTCAGGCTGTCGATCGTGCGCTAACGAGAGTCGTAAATATCGCTCTTGTCACCCTCTTCAGCGTGATGATGACCTTGGCATTCGTCCAGGTATGCCTCCGATACTTTTTCAATAATAGCATCCTCTGGGGAGACACGGCCGCCAGGACTCTGGTCATCTGGGTTGGTTTTCTCGGCGCGGTGATCGCAACAGGCGAGAATAAACATTTTCATATCGATGTGCTGACTCGTTTCTTGAAGAAGCGGCACCAGACGTGGTTCCAGAGCTTTTCAAATTTATTCGCAGCTGTGATCTGCTTCTTCCTTGGTCAAGCAAGCGTGACGTTTCTCAGCCTCGATCCCGAGACGAGGACGTTTCTGGACATTCCCATTTTCATCGTCGAGTTGATCATTCCCGCCGGTTTCTACCTCATGATGATTCGCTTCGTGCTGCGGATGGCCTTTAACTTGATAGAGATTTTTCAAGCCGGTTCTGCGGGGCAGGATGCGGGGACTCGATAGATGACCGAACTCATCCTCGCCGGAGTTCTTCTTGTCGTTCTTTCCCTCGCCGGCACCCCTCTTTTTGCAATTGTTGCTGCGGTGGGACTTCTCGCCTTTCATGCGGCGGGCATCGATACCGCCGCTCTGATCATCGAGCTGAACCGATTGGCCGATTTCCCCGCGCTGATTGCGATTCCACTCTTCACCTTCGCGGGCCACGTTCTGGCGGAAAGTAAAGCCCCGCAGCGGTTGATGAATCTCGTTCAGGCAATCTTTGGCTGGCTGCCCGGTGGATTGGCAGTCGTGGCAATTTGTACAACAGCGGTCTTTACCGCTTTCACGGGTGCTTCCGGCGTCACGATTATCGCGCTGGGCGGATTGCTCTATCCATCGCTTCTCAGACAGGGGTATCCCGAGAATTTCTCGCTCGGTCTCATGACCACTTCCGGCAGCCTCGGCCTACTCTTTCCCCCCTCGCTGCCGATCATACTATATGCGCTCGTGGCGAAGGTCAGTCTTGATACGCTGTTCCTTGCAGGGTTGTTGCCGGGCATTTTGCTCGTGGTGGTCCTCAGCGCATACAGCATCCGCGTCGGGATGAACGCGAAGGTTGAGCGGATTCCGTTTGCGCTCACGAATGTTTGGAAGGCTTTGAAGGATGCCGCCTGGGAATTACCGTTGCCCATTCTTGTGATCGGTGGAATCTATGGGGGGGTTTTCACCGCCGCAGAAGCCGCGGCAGTGACGGCGTTCTATGCGCTTGTCGTGGAGGTATTCATCCGCCGCGACCTGAAGCTGTTCGGCGACATCGGCCGGATCATTCGCGAAAGCATGATGCTCGTCGGAGCGATTCTTATTATGCTGGGCGCGGCTTTGGGCTTGACCAACTATCTGATCGATCAGGAGATCCCCAATGCACTCTTTACCTTGATCAACCAGTACGTTGACAATAAGATCGTATTCCTGCTGATTCTCAACGTGATCTTACTGGGGATAAACATGTTTGAAGTTTTTTCGGCGATCATCATCATCGTCCCCATTATTATTCCGATCGCGATGAAGTACGAGGTGAATCCGATCCACCTGGGCATCATGTTCCTGATGAATCTTGAGATCGGCTACATGATCCCTCCTCTTGCACTGAATCTATTTCTGGCGAGCTCGACATTTAGAAAACCGCTGCCCCAAATCTATCGAGCGGTATTGCCGTTCTTGCTCCTGC
>DASQAZ010000156.1:0-1913 GCA_035635475.1 Bacteroidota bacterium
AGAATGGACAGCCAAAAACCTTCCGACTGGGATTTACACGTATCGCCTCATCGCCGGATCGTTCTCGAGCGCGAAGAAGATGCTGCTCATCAGATAAGGATCTGCCGCCGCATGAGCGGGAGGACGGGCCGGACGCCCGACCCCTGATCCCGCGTCACATGTTGGCGACGACTGCTTCTCCGAACTCGGAGCATCGTACCTCCCTCGCGCCGGTCATGAGCCGCGCAAAGTCGTACGTTACAACTTTCGACCGGATCGTCCGTTCAAGACCGCGGACGACCAGGTCTGCGGCCTCTCCCCAACCAAGATACCGTAACATCATCTCTCCGCTCAGGATCACTGACCCGGGATTGACCTTGTCGAGGTTCGCGTATTTCGGCGCCGTGCCATGCGTCGCCTCGAACACGGCATGTCCGGTCACGTAATTGATATTCCCCCCGGGTGCGATGCCGATGCCGCCTACCTGGGCGGCCAGAGCGTCGCTGAGGTAGTCTCCATTGAGGTTCAAGGTTGCAATCACATCGAACTCATCCGGCCGTGTCAGGACCTGCTGCAGCGTGATATCCGCGATTGCGTCCTTCACCAGGAGTTTCCCTGAGGCGAGAGCGGCTTTCTGTTCTGCGTGGGCCGCATCCTCCCCTTTTTCCTTCCTCGTCCGCTCCCACTGCGCCCCCGTATAGACTTTCGAACCGAACTCCTGTTCGGCAATCTGGTAGCCCCAATCCCGGAACGCCCCCTCGGTAAATTTCATGATGTTGCCTTTGTGGACGAGGGTCACGGAGCGGCGCTTGTGTTCAAGCGCATGAGTGATGGCAGCGCGAATCAGCCGTGCGGATCCATGGAACGAAACCGGTTTAAAGCCCACACCGACCTGTACCTGATGATCGGGACCCGAAGCGGCTCCAGAGATCTTCGTCCAGTCCTCGATCGCCTTGGCGGTCCCAAACCGGATCTTCTTGAAACTTTCAGGAAACTCTTTTGATAAAAATTCCAGGATCTTGCCGGCGTCCGGTGAGGCGGACGAGAATTCGATACCGGCATAGATATCCTCGGTATTCTCGCGGAAAATCACCATGTCGATCGCCTCCGGCCGCTTCACCGGAGAAGGCACCCCGTCGAGGTATCGAACCGGGCGCAGGCAAACATACAGATCAAGGAGTTGCCTGAGCGCGACATTGAGAGACCGGATCCCTCCTCCGACGGGCGTCGTCAGGGGGCCCTTGATCCCCACCAGGTAGTGCTGGAAAGCTTTTACCGTATCGTCCGGAAGCCACGTCTTGAAGAGATTGAAGGCTTTCTCTCCCGCATACACTTCCATCCAACGGATGGATTTCTTGCCCCGGAATGCCTTTTCGATCGCGGCGTCGAAGACGCGGCGCGAGGCGCGCCAGATATCGGGTCCTATTCCATCCCCTTCGATGAAGGGAATAACGGGGTGATCGGGCACAACGAGGCGGCCGTCCCGGAGCGAGATTCTCTCCCCTTCGGCAGAAGGGTTCGGGGTCATTCGTGACGTCTCCTATAAAAGCTCGTGGACCGGGGATGACTGAATCTGCTGCCGGATACGTTTGGCGTACACGGCCATGTCGTCCCCGCCGTACTTCTTGAGCTTGAGGACAAATCGGATGTTATCGTCGTCATAACGGGGTGTAATATGGAAGTGAAAATGAAAGACGGACTGGCCCGCCGCCTTACCGTTGTTGGAAAAGACATTATAGCCCGGCGGGTTCAGCGACTTGACGATCGCGTGAGAGACAACCTTCGTCGCTTTAATCAGGTCCAGGAGCTCTTCGTCGGGAACTTCGACCAACGTCGCGCGATGCCGCTGCGGCATCACCAAGACGTGGCCGTAGTGAATCGGGTTGATATCGAGGATGGCGATGGCGTTTTTATTCTTAAAGAGGACCTCCGCA
>DASQAZ010000157.1:0-25302 GCA_035635475.1 Bacteroidota bacterium
CAGACGAGAACGCTATTGCGATGGTGTTTACGGGAGTGAGGCATTTCAAACACTAATGCACCCCCAAACAAACAAATCATCACGTTCATTCGGACCGACCATGAGCTTTCTCTCTCTATTTTCCGCGGATTTGGCGATCGACCTTGGAACCGCGAACACGCTGATTCACATGAAGGGCAAGGGCATTGTCCTCAACGAGCCCTCAATCGTCGCGTTCGACCGGAACACAAAAAAAATCGTCGCGATCGGCAATGAAGCGCGAGAGATGCTCGGCCGCACTCACCGGGACATCCGTACCATCCGGCCGATGAAGGACGGGGTGATTGCCGACTTCGAGATCGCGGAAGGAATGCTCCGGGAATTCATCAAGAAGATTCACTCGAACTGGCTGCCGAGCCGGCGAATCGTGGTCTGCGTACCGAGCGGTGTAACGGAGGTCGAGAAGCGGGCGGTTCGCGACTCCGCCGAGCACGCGGGCGCGAAGGAGGTCCACCTCATCGCCGAGCCGATGGCCGCCGCGATCGGGATCGGGCTGGACGTCGATGCGCCAGCAGGAAATATGATCGTTGATATCGGGGGCGGTACAACCGAGATCGCCGTCATTGCTCTCTCCGGCATCGTGAATGAAGAATCGATTCGCATCGCGGGCGACGAGATGAATAACGCCATCATCCAGTTCTTCAAGAAGAACCACAACATCCTCATCGGCGAACGCACGGCCGAGGCGATCAAGTGCGAGGTCGGATCCGCCATGCCTCTGAAGGAGGAGATTACTATCCAGGTCAAAGGACGCGATCTCGTGAACGGCATTCCGAAAACAACCGAGGCAAGCTCCGTCGAGATCCGGGAGTCGCTCAACGAACCCGTTCAGCAGATCGTCGATGCCGTGAAGCTGACGCTCGAACGAACGCCGCCCGAACTTTCGGCCGACATCCTCGACCGCGGAATCATGCTCTCGGGCGGGGGCGCGCTTCTGAAACAGCTCGACGAACGCCTTCGGCTCGAGACCAGCCTCCCGGTCTACGTCGCCGAAGATCCCCTGACCGCGGTCGTCCGCGGCACGGGCAAAGTGCTTGAGCACCTTAACCACTATTCAAAGGTCCTGCTCAAGAGCAGGAGATACTGAGCGGATGCATCGATTCCTCGGTCTCCTTGGATTATTCAAGGAATACCTCGTTCTCACCGTTCTCATCGTCATCTCTCTCGTTCTTCTCAGTCTCAACGACAACAACCAGGTCAGGGCAATCCGCTCCACGGCGGTGGGATTTGTCGGTTTCATGCAGAACGCGCTGGCAATCATTCCAAACGTGGTCGAACTGAAGAAAGAAAACGAGGTGCTCAGGCAACTGAACGTTAATCTCTCGAACGAGGTGAGCCTCCTGCGGGAAGCGCGGCTCGAGAATCTCAGGCTGCGCGAGATCGCCGGACTGAAGGAACACAGTTCGTTCAAGCTGACGGCGGGAAATGTCATCGGGAAGAGTTTGCTCCTCCTGCGCAACACGATCACGCTCGACATCGGAGAGCGCGACGGGATCAAGGCCGATATGCCGGTGATCTCCGAAACCGGACTCGTCGGGAAGGTCATCGCGACCAGCGAGCACTATTCAATCGCGCAGCTCATGCAGAATAAGGACTTTCGGGCGAGTGCCAAGATCCAGCGGACACGGGTCGATGGAATCATTGCCTGGGGCGGGGGGGACGTACTTCGCCTCAAGAACGTTTCCAAGACAGAGGATGTCAAAGCCGGCGACATCGTGATCACCTCGGAATACAGCAGCGTGTTTCCAAGAGAAATCAAGATCGGCCTCGTCTCCAAAATCGAAGAGAAGCCGGGGAGTCTCTTTAAGGAGGTTGAAGTAACTCCGAGCGTCGATTTCGCATCGCTCGAGCAGGTTTTTGTCGTCACCTCCGCACCGGATCCGGAGCGGACCGAAATCGAGAAGAAGGTGGCTCGAACCAAATGATCGGGCGATATTTTACCTATGCTCTCATCTCGCTCGTCCTGGTGGTCGTTCAAACCAAGCTGATGCGGTTGCTGACCGTGGAAGGGATCACGCCCGACATTCTCACGATCTGGGTTGTCTTCCTCGCCCTGAGAGAGGGGCAGTTGCCCGCCTCCGTGTGGGGGTTCTGCATCGGCTTGCTGTTTGATCTTGCAACGGGGAATTTCATCGGTCTCTCCGCGCTTTCGAAAACAATCTGCGGATTCTTTGCCGGCTACTTCTATAGTGAAACGAAGATGCTTCAGACGCTGGCGAGCTACCGCTTTCTCATGGTCGTCCTGTTCGCCTCCGTGATTCAAAATACCGTCTATTTTATCATCTATGCACAGGGCAGCGAGATCGGGTTCCTTCGCGCCATCTTCCAGGTCGGGCTCGCAACCGCCTTTTACACGACAACCTGGACTCTCCTGCCGATGTTCGCGTTTACACGCAGGTCGATGAGGTAATATGGAAACCTCGGAGTCATCTTCCCGGAGGACGATTTTTTCCCTTCTCGTCGGTCTCCTTTTTGTTTTCCTGCTCGCGCGTCTGGTCCAACTGCAATTCCTTTATCAGGATGTCTACGGTAAAAAGTCGGAGGAGAACAGCATTCGCCCGATTGCGCACGATCCGATTCGCGGGTATGTGTTCGATCGAAACGGCCGCCTTCTCGTCGATAATCGTCCGTCGTATACCGTCACGGTCACGCCGGCGGAATTTCACTCCACGTCGATCCCCTTGCTCTCGCGCATCCTGAGCGTGGATTCCGAGTTAATACAGGAGCGCGTCAATAAGGGGAAGGTGTATAACCGTTTCTCGCCCGTGAAGGTCAGGCGCGACATCGACTTTCAGACTCTGGCGGCGATCGAGGAGAACCGCGACAAACTTCCCGGCGTCGATTACCAGATCGAGTCCAAACGCTTCTATCCCACGAAGGCGAAGGCAGCGCATTTGTTCGGCTACACCAAGGAAATTTCCGACCAACAGCTTGCCGCCAAGGGCGATGAGTATCGCCCGGGCGACGTGATCGGTGCGACCGGCCTTGAGGCAGCGTACGACAGCTACCTGCGCGGGCAAAAGGGGTACGAATTCATCACGGTCAATGCCAAGGGACAGATGCTCGGCGCGTACAACGAGGGAAGAAACGATATCACAACAAAGGAAGGCGACGATCTCTTTCTTGCAACAGACGGACCCCTGCAGGCGCTCGCCGAATCCCTCCTGACTGACAAGCGCGGCGCCGTCGTTGCAATCGACCCGGATGACGGCGGAGTCCTTGCTCTCGCCAGCAAGCCCGATTACGATCTCACTCTTTTCGGGGGAGTCACCCCGCCGGAAGTGTGGGACGCACTGACCACGGATTCAGCGAGGCCGCTTTTTAATAGGGCCACGATGACGCGGTACCCTCCGGGATCGACATTCAAAATGGTCCTCGCAGCAGCAGCCCTCCAGAATGGGGTGGTGAATCCGGCCGCCCGGATCACATGCACGGGGGGATTCCAATTCGGCACAAGACTCTTCAAGGACCACGTCACGCACGGGTCGACAAATATGGTCGAGGCGATCCAGCGGTCGTGCAATGTCTATTTTTACCAGCTCATGTTGAAAACCGGATTTGAATCCTGGACGCGCTACGGGGAAGAATTCGGTTTCGGTTCCGCAACGGGCATCGACATCCTGGAAGAGACAACGGGATTGCTCCCGAGTGAAGAGTATTTCGACCGGATCTATGGAGAGCGCAAGTGGACAAAAGGATATCTTGTCAGCCTGGCTATCGGACAGGGCGAGGTCGGCGTCTCTCCGCTGCAGATGGCCTGCTACGCTTCAACGCTCGGCAACGAAGGGTACTATCACACGCCGCACGTCGTGGAGAAGATCCGCGACAGGGAGACCGGTGAGGTCCGGGGTGTGCCGGTTGAGACACGAAAAGTGGAGCTTTCCGATCAGACATGGAAGATCATACACGACGGAATGTATCGCTGCGTCAACGAGGAAGGCGGCACCGGATTGGCGGCGCGCGTTGCGGGAGTTCAAGTCGCCGGAAAAACCGGAACTGCACAGAATCCTCATGGCGAGGATCACGCCTGGTTCGTCGGTTATGCCCCGCTTGATCATCCGAAAATCGCCATCTGCGTCCTCGTTGAAAACGCTGGCTTTGGAGGATCGATCGCCGCCCCCATCGCCGGGATGTGCATCGAACAGTATCTCTACGGAAAGCTGATCCGGAATCAGCGGAATGCTCCATCGCTGATCGCCGCAAAGGCGAATCATCCCCAACCCCAGACTCAGACCCAGCCTCAGACGGAATCACACTGATATGGACAGCTGGTTCAAGGAACATATCGATTTTGCGACAATGGGGATCGTTGCTGCGCTCCTCCTGATCGGAATCGCCTCAGTGTACAGCGCAACGTACGACGCCGAGGCCGCCGTTTTTTTTCACAGACAAATCATCTGGGCCGGGATCGGTTTTCTTCTCATGCTCTCGATCATGCTGACCCCGTTCCGGATCGTGCAGTTATTGTCGTACCCTCTGTACGGGGCATCCATCGTCGTTCTCATGACGGTTCTCGCCATCGGGAAAGCAGTGGCTGGATCAAAGAGCTGGTTTGGAATCGGGGGACTCGGCCTGCAGCCCTCTGAAATCGTGAAGGTAACAACAATACTCGCCCTCGCCTCGTACCTCTCCCAACGGCATGTGAATCTCCGGCGCTTTCAGGATATTCTGGTCACATTCGCAATCGTCCTTATACCGGTCGGACTGATCCTGCTGCAACCCGATATGGGGACCGCGATCATCTACCTCGGCATTCTGCTGGCCATCGTCTATTGGGCAGGAGCATCGAATTTCCTGATCATGGCCCTCCTCGCCCCGGTCGCGGCGGCCATCGCAAGCCTGTTCGGGACAAGCGCGTTTGTCGCGGTTCTGGTGTTGACAATTATCGTCCTTTTCTTCATCCACGAAAACCGGCTTGCCTCGGCGACTGTTTTTTCCGGAACCGTGCTGGTTGGAGTCTCGGTTCAGTTTATCTTCGGAAAACTGGCTCATTACCAGCAGAAGCGCATTCTTACCTTCCTGAATCCCGAGGCGGATCCGCTGGGCGCCGGCTATAATGTCATCCAATCGAAGATCGCCATTGGATCGGGCGGACTGCTTGGGAAGGGGTACCTGCAGGGCTCCCAAACGCAATTGAATTTCCTCCCGGCGCAATGGACCGATTTCATTTACTGCGTTCCCGCAGAGGAATTTGGATTTCTCGGCGCATTTCTCATCCTCATACTGCTCACCCTCCTGCTCCTGAGAGGCGTCCGCACCGCTTCGGTGGTCAAGAGCCGCTACGCAAGCGTCGTCGCGATCGGCGTCGTTGGGACGTTCATGATCCATACGCTCATCAATATCGGAATGGCGACCGGAGTCATGCCGGTGATCGGCGTCCCCCTGCCCTTCTTGAGCTACGGAGGGTCAAATCTTCTGACGAATATGATTATGGCGGGGTTGCTCCTGAACATGTACACGAACAGAAAAGAATATTGAGTAAATAGACATGGCAAAGAAGTTCAAAGAAATCCCCGCGAACCAGCTCCGATGGCACTGCGACCCTGACCGCATCCGTGTGAAGACCACGGATGATGCCAAAGCCTCGAAAGAAATCATCGGCCAGGAGCGGGCCCTGCGTGCGCTGCGGCTCGGACTCGAGATGAAATATCCCGGGTACAACGTCTTTGTCACCGGATTTTCCGGGACCGGGCGAATGACAACCATCAAACGCCTGCTTTCGGAGTTTGAAGGGAAACCGGTCTCCTTGAAGGACCGCTGTTATGTTCATAATTTTAAGAATAACGACCAGCCGATACTGATCTCGCTGCCGGCGGGGGAAGGGGTCAAGTTTCGGGAGAGCATGACCGATCTCGTCCAGGACCTTGCGAAGAATATTCCCGCCGCCTTTGAACGCAAGCGCTACAAAGAGGAGCGCAAGCGGATGATGGAGCACTTCCAGGAACGCCAGCACAGCGTCTTGAGCGATTTCGAAAAAAAGGTGAAGGACAAGGGTTTTGAAGTCATTCAGACGCAGGTCGGGACCGCCCTGAGGCCCGATGTCACTCCGGTTGTGAACGGCCAGCCGGTCAGCTTCGAACAGCTCGAGGCGCTCGTCGGCCAGGGGCAGGTGACGAAGGAACAGGTTGAGCAGATGACGAAGGATCGCGCCGCCCTCGAAAGCCAGATGGAATTAGTACTTCGTGAACTTCGGAATATCGAGCGCAAGCTGAAAGAATCATTGAACGAGACCTCGGAGCGCTTTATCCTTCCGCTCGTCAAGGAAGCCATCGAAGAGATCCGCGAACGGTATGCAGACGAAAAGGTCCAACACTATCTCGACGAAGTGCAGCGACACATTATGCAGGACCTGAATCGCTTCAGGCCGCAGGATGAGCCGCAGACTCCGATGATGGGATTCCCCGGCGGACCACAGGAGATCGATACCTATCTCGAGTATCAGGTAAACGTCGTTGTCGACAACTCCGAAACCAAGGGGGTGCCCATCGTCATCGAGACAAACCCGCGGTTCCGGAATATTTTCGGAACCATTGAACGCGAGGTGGACAGGAACGGCGTATGGAGGACGGATTTCACCCTGATCAAGCCCGGATCACTTCTGAAGGCGGATGGAGGGTATCTGGTCATCAATGCGCTTGATGCCCTGATGGAACAGGGGGTCTGGCAAAATCTCAAGCGGACGCTGCGCAACGGATTGCTCGAGATCCAGCCGGTTGAAACCGGATTGTTCGGGGCGAGCTCGGCATTTAAACCCGAGCCTGTAGAGATCGACGTGAAGGTTGTCATGCTTGGCGATTCGTCCATCTACTTTTTGCTGTACGAGCAGGATGACGATTTCAAGAAGATTTTCAAGGTGCGGGCGGATTTTGACACCGAGATGCCGCAGATTCCCGCATCGGTCGAACGGTATATTTCCTTCATGAAAATGATCTGTGACGACGAAAAATTGAGGCCGTTCGACCGTTCTGGGATCGCTGCGGTGACAGAGTATGGCGTCCGGCTGGCCGGGCGTCAAAACAAGATCTCGACGCGTTTCAATCTTATCGCCGACATTCTGCGGGAGTCGAATTACTGGGCGGCCCAGGAGAGCAAGCCCATCGTGACCCACAAGCATGTGCGGAAGGCGATTGACGAACGGATCGAGCGCATCAAGCTCGCCGAAGAGAAGCTGCAGGAGATGATCCTCGACGGCACGATCATGATCGATTCCTCGGACGCGGTTGTCGGGCAGGTGAACGGCCTGACAATCTATGATATGCACGAGTATGCCTTCAGTATTCCTTCGAGGATAACGGCAAAGACATCGATCGGCCGGCGGGGGATTATCAACATCGAGCGCGAAGCCGGGTTGAGCGGTCCGAGCCATAGCAAGGGCGTCATGATCATCAGCGGCTACCTTCACGGCATGTATGCGCAGCGCAGACCGCTCACCATGAACGCCAGCATCACCTTCGAGCAATCCTACGGTGGAATCGACGGCGACAGCGCATCGTCAACGGAGATCTATGCGATTCTCTCGAGTCTGGCAAATACTCCGCTCCGTCAGGACATCGCGGTCACAGGATCCGTCAATCAGAAGGGGGAGATCCAGCCGATCGGAGGTGTCAATCAAAAAATCGAGGGGTTTTTCAATATTTGCAAAGCACGCGGCTTGACGGGAAAGCAGGGCGTCGTTATTCCCAAGCAGAACGAGAAGGATCTCATGCTGCGCCATGAAGTAATCGACGCCGTCCGCCGCGGGAAATTCCACGTGTATTCCATCGGCAGCGTCGATGAGGGGCTGGAAATTCTCACCGGCCTGCGCGCCGGCAAGCCTTCGAAGCATGGATCGTTCGAACGCGGCACGCTGCACGATCTCGTCGACAGGAAACTTACCGAGTTCGCCGGGCACTGGAAGGAATTGTCGGAAAGCTGACCAGAAAAAATTTTCACTCCGCCCTCCCTGCGGCAGCATTGAAAATTCCGTATATTTAGGGAGGCACAAGCCTTTATGGGAAAATCAGAATCCAAACACCTCATCGACCAAATCGTCCAGAAGCTGAGGGATCAGTACAAGCCTGAGAGGATTATCCTGTTCGGATCTTACGCCGACGGATCCCAACGTGAGGATAGCGACTTCGACCTCCTTGTCATCAAAGATACAGATGAGCGATTCATCGATCGCTTCTCGACCGTGAGAGAAATTTTGTCTGATCCTTCACGAATGATTCCATTGGAAACACTGGTACTCACTCCACAAGAACTCTCAGAACGGCTCGCTCGCGGGGACCAATTCCTACAAGAAATCCTCCAGACGGGACACGTTCTTTATACCTCGTAGTGTTGCGTCTCTGATAGATTTTGCTAGATTAGGGTCTCGTTCTGCCCCGTTCATCTGCCCAGTCTTTCAACTTTAAACCCGGATGATCCTTTCGGATACGGAGATCCTCGCCGAGATGAGGATGGGATCGATTGTCATCAAACCATTCGATCGCAGATTTCTGGGTTCAAATAGCTACGATGTCCACCTTGGCGATTGGCTCGCTCTGTACCGGGACGAGATCCTCGACGCGAGACGACACAACCGCGTTTCGTATTTCAGGATTCCGAAAGAGGGCATGATCCTCGTGCCGAGTAAATTGTATCTCGGCGTCACGAAGGAATATACGGAGACTCACCGGCACGTTCCGTTTCTTGAAGGTAAGAGCAGCATCGGACGGCTGGGAATCGATATCCACGCTACCGCCGGAAAAGGCGACATCGGCTTTTGTAACACCTGGACGCTCGAGATCTCGGTCCGCCAGCCGGTCCGCATCTATGCCCGCATGCCGATCGGCCAGTTAATATACTTTCAGGTGAGCGGAGATGTGGCGGTGCCGTACAACAAGAAGAAATCGGCGAAGTACAACCGGCGGACCGTCAAGCCGGTTGAATCGATGATGTGGAAAAATTTTGGTAAATAGGGCCGACCAATCGCTTATATTTTTCCTTCAATGGAGGGTTTGAGATCATGAACAGATACAATTTCACCCGATTTCTAGGTCTTCCCGCAGCATTCGCGCTCTTGCTTTCCCTTCCCTACGGGGCACCGGCTCAAGCGAAACGTCCCATTGAACTCGAGGATCTGTTCCGGGTAAAGCGCGTTAGCGACCCACAGCTCTCCCCCGACGGTAAGTGGGTGGCATTCGTTATTACCGAAGTTGACAAGCCCAATAACCGGACGAACAGCGACATCTGGCTAATCCCGTCCGATGGCGGAGAGCCGCGTCAGTTCACGGCTAGCCCCAAGCACGACCGCCATCCCCGCTGGTCACCCGACGGAAAATGGATCGCATTTGAGTCCAACAGAAATGGGCCCTTCCAGATCTATCTCCAGAGCATTGAGGGCGGCGAGGCGAAACAACTGACTTCGATCGCAACCGAAGCATCGCAGGCGATCTGGTCGCACGATGGGAAGAACCTTGCATTTGTATCGGCAGTCTTTCCCGAATATTCCGAAAAACTATACGCCGAGAGCAATGCTCTCAACAAGAAGAAGCAGGACGAGAGGGACACGAGCAAAGTGAAAGCGCGACTGCTCACTAAGCTATTGTACCGTCACTGGGATAGCTGGGTTGACAACAAGCGCCAGCATATCTTTGTCGTTCCGGCAGGCGGCGGAGACCCCCGGGATGTTACGCCGGGCGACCGGGATGCGGTGCCGACCTCGAGCACATTCTCCGCCGGGGATGATTTTGATTTTTCTCCCGATGGACAGGCGCTCGCCTACACGGCAACTCCCATTCCCCCGCACGAAGAGGCCTGGAGCACCAACCACGACGTTTATGAAGTCAATCTCGCTACGATGCAGCGAAGGCAGATCACTCAGAATCCCGCAGCCGACGGATTTCCGCGCTACTCCCCCGACGGGAAATACCTTGCGTACCGGGCACAGTCGCGGCCGGGCTTCGAAGCCGACCGCTGGCAACTGATGCTGCTCGATCGATCCACCGGCAAGAGCCAGAGTCTTACTTCGAGTTTTGATTCCGATGTCGAGTCGTTCACCTGGTCCGCCGACAGCAAGACCCTCTATCTCGAGGCCGAAGAAAAGGCGAACAAGCCGCTCTGGTCGGTTTCTGTCAAAGGCGGCGATGTGAAAAAGCTTGTTGATGATGCGGTGAACAGTGATGTCAGCGTTTCGGAAGGCGGGAAAACGATGGTGTTTTCCCACCAGTCACTCACACACCCCGTCGAGGTTTTTTCATCCTCGGCGAGCGGGAAAGGCATGAAGCAACTTACACACGTCAACGACGCTCTCATATCGCAATTGATCTTCACGCAACCGGAAAAGATCTGGTTCACAGGCGCCAATGGAGCCAACGTCCAGATGTGGATCATTAAACCTCCGATGTTCTCCGACGGGAACGCAGGCAAACAGGTCATCACGGCGGCCGGAGCCACCAAGTATCCGTTGGTCTTCTGGGTTCATGGCGGCCCGCAGGGCGCGTTTCTGAACTCGTGGTCGTACCGATGGAATTCCGAAGTATGGGCCGCGCAGGGATATGTGCTTGCTTTACCGAATCCGCGCGGAAGCACAGGTTTCGGCCAGAAATTTGTGGATGAGATCAGCCGTGACTGGGGCGGCAAAGTCTACGTGGATTTAATGAATGGCCTTGACTACATGACCCGTCTGCCTTACATCGACACGAACCGTATGGCGTCGGCTGGTGCTTCATTTGGAGGCTACATGATGAATTGGTTCCAGGGTCACACAGACAGATTCAAGGCTCTGGTCACGCATGACGGCGTCTACAATTTTTACAACATGTACGGCTCGACCGAAGAGGTCTGGTTCGATGAATGGGAGCACGGAATTCCCTGGGAAACGCCCGACTTTGATAAATTTTCGCCGCACAAGTATGCCGCAAACTTCAAGACTCCCAATCTCGTCATCCACAATGAGCTCGACTTCCGGGTTCCGCTCGATGAGGGCATAAGCTTGTTCACAACGCTTCAACGGAAGGGAATACCGTCGAAGTGGCTGTATTTCCCGGATGAAGGGCATTGGGTTCTCAAGCCCCAGAACAGTGAATTATGGCACAAGACGATTTTCGAGTGGCTCGGCGGTTACCTGAACCCCGATCGGCCGCAGAAGACCGGATTAGAGGAGTAAGTTCGACCGTGAGCTTATACCGAGTTTGCAGCCGCCACCGGCCTGTATTATGAAAAGCGCTTTCGTGTATGTTATGATTGCGGCGGTATCCCTGATTGGAACCGGCTGCTCGCACACGGAGACGCTCACTCGTGAAACGCTCGCGATCGACACTGACCGGGATATTGTTGTTCACACAAAGGACGGCAGAACCATGCAATTCGCCCGCGGCGATTACAGGATTGTGGAGACAAATTCGGGAAGCTTGAAGGGGAAGGGACACATCATCCAGAACGAGAACAGCGGCGACCTCAGACCCTTTGATGGTGAGTTGACCTTCCAGCAAATTCAAGACATCCAGCACACAGATGTCACAACGGCAGGCAAGATTACGACTGTCGCGATCCTGTCATCGGTCGCCGTCGGGATCCTCTTGCTTTATGGACTAACTCAGATAAAATGGCACTAACCCAGTGGAACAATTGGATCTCGAGGCGTCGATGACGATAAGCAGCGATCGGCAATGAAATTCATAGAAAAACTGAGGCGCATTCAGCGCAAGAATAACTCGTTGCTGTGCATCGGGCTCGATACCGATGTGTTAAAAGTCCCTGAGTTTCTCTACGCCTACGGCGATCCCCAGTTTGAGTTCAACCGCCGGATCATTGACGCCACAAAGGATCTCGTTTGCGCTTACAAGATGAACGTCGCCTTCTATGAATCGGCCGGAGAACACGGCTGGTACACCGTGCATCAGACACTGGCGCGAATCCCCGAGGAGATTGTTACGATCGGAGACGGCAAACGGGGCGACATCCCCACATCGGCCGAACGCCAGGCGATGCTTTTGTGCGAAGACTGGGAGTTTTCGGGAACGACTGTCAGTCCCTACATGGGAAAGGATTCCGTCGAACCCTTTATCCGGCGGGAAGACCAATGCGCTTTTGTCCTGACGTTGACATCGAACCGGGGAGCGAAGGATTTTCAATATTTGAAGATAAAGGGGAGGCCTCTGTACGAGCATGTCGTTACAACCGCAAGAAAATGGAACGCGAAAAAGAATATCGGGCTGGTGGTCGGCGCCAACCGACCTGCGGAACTGAAACGCATCCGCTCACTCGCCCCCGACCTCCCCATTCTGGTCCCTGGTATCGGAGCTCAAAAAGGAAACCTCGAGGCCGCTGTCCGGTACGGCAGCGACAAGAGGGGAGAGCTTGTCATTATTAATATAGGCCGAAGCATCATCTACGCATCGGATGGAAAGGATTTTGCACAAAAAGCCCGGGAGGCAGCATTATCCTATCGTGACAAGATGAACCGGTACCGCAGCTAGCACGCTTAGGGATCCCGTCGACCCGAGTACTGGTCGACAGGATCAGATTGCCAGGGGGACGGTTCGCCGGTCCATCCGCCAGTCGACAACCACAATCCAGCCAGTACGCACGACGAGGGAGGCAACCATGTCGTCGAGATCAAAACCGTTCGCCATTTCCGAACAATTCATACGCCAGCTCTGGAAGAACCAGCGCTTCACGTCTTCGAACCTGAAAACCGTCGACGGAAAGCCGATCGAAATTCTTTTTCCCGGCAAGCCAAATCAGGACGGCGGACCCGACTTCACCGGGGCGCGGATCCGGATCGGTTCAGTTCTGTACAACGGAGACATTGAGATCCACCAGAAGTACAGCGACTGGCGGACGCATCATCACAACCGCGACCCGAAGTATAATTCTGTCATCCTGCACGTCGTACTCCGGGGGAAACCCGATCTCCCTCGACCGCTGACGAATAGCCAGCGGCCGATTCCTGTCCTGGCGATCGGGGAGTATCTCTACCCGAGCAAGCGTTCGAGCTGGCGGGCGATGATCCTTGAGGAACGCGCAGCTCGCCTGGCAAAGATCAAGTGTTTTGGCCGGAACAGCATTGTAGACTCCGATGTGGTACAGTCGTGGGTGAACAGACTTGCAATGGAGCGGATCGAACTGAAAATCCGGCGCTTCGAGGAGCGCCTCAGAGAGCTGACCGACGAAGAATATCTTCGGCTGCGAGAACCCCCCTCCCGCTATGGCGAAATTCCATTCGGCGTAAATCCCGAAGAACTCCCCCCGCCGGCACGCGAGCACAGCCCGCACCGTTTCGGCGGACTCCAGGCCTGGGAACAGCTTGCGTATGAAGGCATTATGGCGGCACTCGGGTATGACAAGAACCAGGAACCGTTCCACCGCCTCGCAAGCAATCTGACCTTACGACTGATCGCCGAATACTTCTCGCCGGCTTCTCCGGGTGATCCCTGCACGAAACTTGAAGCCGCGCTGTTCTCGATCGCCGGATTGCTTCATCCCCTTGACGAGACGGGAGACAAAGAAAGCAAAAGGCATATGAAAACGCTCCGGAATGTGTGGATGCTCTGCAGGCCGTACTACAGGGGTGAGATGCTCAACTCGGCAGATTGGCAATTCCTCCGGCTTCGTCCGGAAAACTTTCCGACCGTCAGGCTCGCCGGCGCCGCACTCCTTATTCCCAAACTGATGCGGAAGAGCTTCTTCAAATACGCGGTCCAAATCATCAAAGGTGACATCCTGAGTGTGAGAGAACGATATGCGATTCTCGAATCATTTCTGACCATTCCATCGATGGGGTTTTGGTCGACGCATTACCGGTTCGGGGAGAAAGCGAAGAAGGAAGTGAAAACGCTGGTCGGCGCAGGACGCGCGACGGAGATTATCTTGAACGTTCTCCTACCGATTTGTCTGCTCTACGCGCGACTCTTCAAGGACGGAGCGTTGCGTGATGGAGCGATCGCGATGATCGGGGAATGCCCCCCGGCTGGCGACTATGTGGCAACTGGAATTATCGAGCGCCAGCTAATCAAGGAGCGATTTAGCCTGGATACGGCTATGCTTCACCAGGGGGCTCTGCAGCTTTACAAGTTTTACTGCGTGGAGGAGCGGTGTTCGGAGTGTGCGGTTGGAAAAATAGTCTTTAAGACTTGAGGCAAATATGCCATTTCAAGTCGATTTTTGATGACAGAATGCCTGGTGTTGACTTTCGTGGGCGGATGACGTAGATTGCCTTCGCCATCAGTAGGAAGCTCGCTAATCCTACTGTATTGGAGGGCAAGGAGCCCTCCCCCTCATGAAAAGGTCTCCCGCTAGCTTGTTTGCTCTTCCTGTTCACCCTTCCGAATTTGCGTCATCGCAAATCCCGGAACATTTGTTGGATATTCTCAGAAGGAAATTGCCGACAAAAGCTGCGCTGCGGCTCTGCCTTTATAGCCTCACAGTAGTCCTCGCCTTTTTTTCTGTTCCACAATCATACGGCCAGTGCTGGCTTTATTCGGCGACCGGAAGCACAAGCAACTGTTATCTCTGCGATAACTTCAGAGGCTTGTCGATGGCCGATTCGCTCCATGGCTTTGTTTTCCATGGTAGGACGGAGGTGTATCGGACCAACGATGGCGGGTTCAGTTGGCGGGGATTCTCCGATTTTCATGGCTTGTATGGCTACAATACCTGGATGGTAGATACAAACATCATTTTTGTTACTCTAGAGGATTACATTGAAAGCTACGCCGTTCTCCGTTCGAGCGATGGTGGCTACACTTGGCAACGGCATGGCCTTCCCGGAGGATCTAGGCCTCAGGGGATGGCCTTTTACGGCCGCAACAGGGGGATCGTCGTCGGATGGTACCCGGGCACAGGATATAACCCGGGGACGGATAGTGGATTCGTTTTTCGGACTACTGACGGTGGGCTGAATTGGTCGTATAAGATAGTCGGTTACGGTTCGACGGGAAATCTTCAATTCATCGATTCACTGCATGCAATATTCACGGCGGGTGCGGTATTACATCGCTCCACCGATGGCGGATTGTCTTGGGTTGCTCTGCCTATTCCAAATGCCTTCACGAGTATATCCTTTGCAACTCCAAAGATCGGAATAGGGATTTCTCCCTATGCGTGCTACCAGACAACAGATGGAGGGATAAGCTGGACGCAGCAATCTAACCTTTCTGGTTTGGGATTAGATATCAGGAGGGTGGTAATGCGGGACACAAACCTTGCAGTTGGTGTTGGGGGACACCTCGGAAATTCGTACGAGCAAGGCGAGATCATCACTTCAAGCGATCGGGGAGTCCATTGGAACGCACAGCTCTTTCCTTACTTGCTTAGCGAGGTTGTACTCCCGGATCCCCGCCATGGATTTATAGCGGGAGCTGGCTCGTCACTGCTGCGGTTGTCGACTGCCGATTGCGCAGTCCCACCTGATCAAATCGTCGTATCCCCACCCGACGGATCTCCCGGTCTTTTACTGTACCATTTTACAGTTCCACCTCGTTCGGTTTCTTTGCAGTGGAACTGCACCATAAATGCAAGATCGTTCTCAACCGAAATCCAGGTATCGACTGACAGCAGCTTCGTCTCCTTGCTGATTGATTCCTTGATTTCTGTCAGGTCCTCATCGCTCAGATTGAGCGGGCTTGACCTGCGCAAAACGTACTACTGGCGCCTGGCGTGGCGCTTTGCCGACAGTTCAAGATCATCCTGGACCAGAAGATGGTCGTTCACGACTGCCGGTGGAAGCATTACCGGGAGAGTATTCAGGGACTTGAATCGCAATGGTGTTTTTGACTCAGGCGAATCGGGAATCTCCGCGTCGCCAATGATCTTGGATGGCCCCCAGTCTGGAAACGTGTGGGCTGATTCTCTCGGATGGTATTCGATCCACGGGCTTGATTCCGGCTCGTACACAATCATAAGTCTTCCGATGAATTTCTGGAAGCCCTCCCGTCCCGACACCAATGCCCAGCTCGTCCATTTAAACTGGAACGACAGTCTTGCGGGAATGAATTTCGGATGGTATCCTGTTACCGCTAATCTCATCGTGTATCCCCGCGACGGAGATCGGAACCTGGTATTGGTTCAACCTTCCTTGCCGCCTCGCTCTGTGCAATTGGTCTGGACACGCTTGGATGACGCATTGATTACACACACGCACGTGCAGGTCGCCGCCGACTCAGGATTCTCAGGCCTGATAGTCGATTCGTTAATCGCAAACAGCTATTCAACGCTCGTTGTCCACCCTCTATCCCGCGGCAAAACGTATTATTGGCGCCTGGCATTGCGATTCACGAACGGTTCAGTTTCCGAATGGAGCCCGGGATGGAGATTTGAAACGGCCGGAGGCCGGATGAGAGGCAGGGTCTTCACCGATTGGAACCGCAATGGGATACTCGATGAAGCATCGGAGTCCGGCATATCGTCTTCCACGATTTCCATTGCTGGGATGGCTCGGGGGCAGGTCGCCACTGACACACTTGGCTTTTATTCCATCGAGGGTATCGATTCCGGCTCGTACTCCGTCACAAGCCTGATCGACTACCCGTGGAAGCCGACGCAACCCGACACGAACCTCCGGCTCGTTCACCTGAACGAGGGCGACACTCTCACCGGGCTCGATTTCGGATGGTTCTATCCCAGGAATTCTATGTCCGGTACCGTCTTTCAGGATCTGAATGAAAATGGACTAAGGGATTCGACGGAGCCAGTCCTGTTGAACTGGAAGGTTCTGGTGCATGAATCTTCCTACGACGACTCCACCGTTACGGACAACCTGGGCTTTTTCCACTTTGACCAGGTTCCGCTGGGATTCAACCGTGTGTGGGCGAGGATGGCGCCGGGATGGGATCAGATCTATCCCCTATTTGAGCAGCCCTACGGTTACCCTATCTTTGACTATGGCACCCACGCAACCGGGCTCGACTTCGCCGTTCATCCTATACCGAGAAGGGCCAAAATAGTTCTGACCGCCGCAGAAGCCAACGGGGTTTTTCAGGAGCAACTATGGTTCGGCGTCCGGGCAGGGGCGACGGCCGGGATCTGGAAAGTCGACCCGAATAGTAGTCTCATCGACGGTTCGGAGGGAGAACTGGAGCTGCCCCCGAAGGCACCGGGCTCGTTCGATGTACGGTTTGAGCGGCCGAGCGCCGCGGCCGGACGAGGTGCGTTCGGCCTCGGATCATGGACCGATATGAGAGATTTCTACTCCTCGTCACAGGTTGATACCTACCGTGTGAGGTTTCTTCCGGGTTCGGATTGGGGAGGATCGTACCCGATGACTTTCACGTGGTCGAATCGGGATGTCGCGTCGTCCTACAGCGGCCAGGTGAAGCTTCTCCTCCCGGCGGGCGGTGGGGTTACTCCTGTTGATATGAAGGTGGACAGTCGCGTGACAGTGGTCGATCCTTCCGTGACCGAGTTCCTCATCATTGGCGCAGGACCGAACCTTCGGGCGACATACCCCGCCGGCTGGAATATGATCTCTCTCGGCGCCGAGCCGGTGACGAATCTCGTGCACGTCCTGATCCCGGTGGCAACGTCCGCTGCTTTTAGCTACGACCTGGCACAAGGAGGATACCTCGTCAATAATTCGCTTCGGGCAGGGGTGGGCTATTGGCTCCATTTTGCAGGGGCTGTGGATAGCGTTCCGGTTGTAGGTGGGACAACCCTTTCTCAGGAAACCGTTAAGGTGACGGAAGGATGGAACCTTGTCGGGATGATCGGCGCGCCACTAGCGCTGGGCGACATTCAGACGCACCCTGCAGGCATCCGGTCGAGCAGTTTCTTTTCCTATCAGTCGGGCTACCGGATAACTTTAGACAGCTTAAGACCGGGGAGGGCGTACTGGGCAAAGTTCCGCAGAGACGGTGATCTGATTCTCAATTCATCACCTCCTCCGGGGAAGCGACGAGAGCCGGAGAATGCGGGAACTCCCCCATTGAGCACGCTAGTGTTTGCTGACCCGGCAGGCGCGCAGATCGCAGAACTCTATTATTCGATGATGCGGCCTAGAGAAGAAACTGAGATCCATAAACTGTATGAGATGCCTCCGCTACCGCCCGAGGGGGCATTTGATGTCCGGTTCGGCTCGAACAGAATGCAGGAGGAGGCAGACTCACAATCAACGAGAATCATACCGATCCGGATCTCCTCGGCGCATTATCCTGTGGTAGTCGGATGGAAGGTCCTGGAGCGGCCATCGTGCTTTCTGATTATTGATTCGCAGAGGCGGATAGAATTGAATGGGTCGGGATCGTGCGCGCTCGTTCAGGAGCCCAAACGGCTCGAGCTCGAGATGCCTCCGGCCGCTAAGGGAGGAGGGGGTTTGGATAAACCGAGGGAATTCTTACTCGAACAGAATTACCCGAATCCCTTCAATCCCACCACCACGATCAGGTACCAGATATCTGCGGCCGGGGAGGTGAAGCTCCGCCTGTACAACGTCCTTGGGCGGGAGGCGTCAATACTGATGAACGAAGTCAAGGAACCGGGCAGGTACACGGTTACATGGAATGCGACAGGCATGGCGAGCGGTGTGTACTATCTTCGGATGACCGTGACAAACGGTAGCGGCGCGCAGCTCTACCAGGCTGTGCGGAAGCTTCTGGTTTTGAGATGATCATAGGAATGTATTGGGATGGCGGGGTCCAGCTCTGCCGACCGGGCGCGCTGCAGCTCTACAAGTTTTACCGCGCGGAGGAACGGTGTTCGGAGGGTGTAGGCAAATGATTTCCACGGTTCACTTCACCCAATAGTCATGCGAAGGCTCATATTCGCGTTGATGCTTTTGCTTGGCTTCTCGCCGGCTTTGTTCGCCCAATTCCCTCCCCGCCCACGGACCTCGTCTATGGGAGAGGCAGGGGAAGAGAGTGCGCGCCTTCCTCGCTATTCCCTCGAGGGATTTCGTAATGCTTTCCATCGGGATCTCCTGTCTTCATCGTATTCGACAACAACGGCATCCTTTACCAGAGCCCGCTCAAGTGAAGAAGCCTACGATACCTCTCCGACAGCCGATGTAAAACTCATCGTTCAGTTTAGGAGCCCTGCGCTCGGAACACTGATCGACATGGCCGCCGTCAAGGCTGGACAACGGATCTTAAACCTTGAGTCGTCTCTCAATGCGATCCAGATGGAGCACGCACGGTTCTTTACCGAGGTCCAAAGGATTGCCGCGGCAAATAGTTCGACAGTTCGAGGCGTGAGTAAATCCGATGACACACAAATTCGCTTTGAGTACACAACGGCGCTCAATGGGGTAGCACTTACGACCAAACGATGGATTGGAGAAGAAATTCAGAAGCTCCCCTATGTGTCCCGCGTATCCCTGGATGAAAGTGTGCAGGCGGCCGACGATGTAAGCAACATCGTGATCGGGGCCACCAGGGTGTGGAACAAATACAATGTTCACGGTGAAGGGATTGACATTGGCCTCATAGATACAGGGATCGATTATCTGCACCCCGCCCTCGGCCAAGCCGCGTTCCCCAACAGTAAAGTCGTTGGGGGCTACGACTTTGTAAACAACGACCCCGACCCGATGGACGACAACGGGCACGGAACTCATGTTGCCGGCATTGTGGCAGGAGATGCGGGGACAACCTTGCACGGTGTCGCCTACAAGGCACGCCTGTGGGCGTTCAAGGCCCTCGATGCCCAGGGGGCGGGGTACTCTTCCTGGATCATTGCGGGGATTGAAAAAGCGATGGATCCTGACAATGATCCCTCTACTCCCTCGCCAATCAAGGTTCTTAATTTAAGTCTTGGTACGGATCCAGGATTCTTTATTATCAGTCCGAGCGGTGATCCCCTTGCGCAAGCTGTGAACAACGCTGTGAGCAGCGGTATCGTGTGCGCCGTGGCCGCGGGCAACTATGGACCTTACTATGCTTCAATAGGATCCCCCGGCATCGCGCGAGGAGCGATTACCGTCGGCGCCACGACGAACACGGACCTCATCGCCAGTTTCTCCTCTCGTGGACCGGAATTGTACACCTGGGGATTAGGCACCGGCATAAAACCCGACGTTGTTGCACCGGGCGTTGACATCAAATCAGCGAAGCTCGGGGGTGGTTATATCAGCCACAGCGGAACGTCGATGGCAACACCGCAAGTCGCAGGCGCGGCTGCTCTTCTTCTCCAGCTTCATCCAGACTGGGCACCCGCGCGGATCAAGTGTGTTCTTATTGAAACCGCCCACGACATCGGGCAGGACGTATGGACTGAAGGGGGAGGGCGAATCTCGGTCGATGATGCCGCGGCACGGAAGATAATTGTTGAACCGTCAAGTATCCACTTTGGGATGATAGATCTTTCCCGCGAGGTGGCGGAGACAACGGTCACTCTCACCCTTACAAATCTTGGAACGACAACCCAAACCCTCAGCCTGAGCGCTACCAATCCTCCGTACGCGGACAACAATCGTGTCACCTTGACATTCAATCCGGGACAGGTAACGATGTTTCCGGGAGGGACTACATCTGTTTACGTAACATTGAAAGTTAATTATAATGCTCTTAACTCCAATGCAAGCCCCCTGGAGTATAACGCCAAGATCATTGCGACAACCTCAACCAACCCACTGACAACAATTGCAATCCCTTACTGTTTCGTCTATTCGAAGGGCTTCAGGATCATCGCCGAAGAAACTCCCTCGTGGCTGAATGATGACGCCATCCGGGATTTCCTCTGGCCTGTCTTTGACGATACGATCTACTTCTGGACTTCTCTGGCTGTTTGGCCCCACACCCCAAACTACCTGGTAGGCACATTCTTCGACAAGAAGACGAAGATCGTGAAACAAATTCCGAACGCACCGAACCAAACCGCTTATCTTCGAAAGGCGGATTCAAAGAACAAGATCACCGTGCGCTGTCTTGATGAAGCCGGAAATGCTATCCCCCTCGTTTCCGTTCCTAACGGATGGACTCAATACCTGCGATTAAAGAGCTCTCCCGTAGTTGGGTATACATTAGGTTGTGGAAGATTTTTCGGTTGTCCGGTCGACACGCTCTGGCACCTGGAAGAAATGGACCTGCCTGACCTCGATTCCACCTGGCTCGTTGATTTGTCGTACCAAATCTACCCGCACAATGGAAATCTTTATGTGTTTCCCTTCACCATTGAAGGTCCGCTCACCTCGTCTACGACGCTCGTAAACGATCCGGCCAGGTTTAAACGCGTCAATTACTCCCTTAGTTCGAACGAGCCGAACGAGAGTATCCGCGTAGGATCGAGCGACGGCGGTCGATCCATGGGGGGATATACGTTTATTGAGACCGCCCTCGTTTTTGATGTTGCTCCACCCCATATCCTTACGGCATATTACCTCCCGAATCCTGCGCCGGATCATTCCTGGGGACTCTATTCCCTGAATGCGACAAATACCGGATTGAGCTATCCGTTGATCAGCACGCATCAATTCGATATAAAACCTACCGATACCACTCAGTTTCCGTTCTATTCGACGACAACGAACCCTCTGTCGATTAAACTTGGATCTGCAATCCCCGAGTGGACGGGAAAAACAGACAACTCAACCACTGAGATCAAACTCGCGACATGGTCGTATACCTTCTTCATACATCCCTTGTGGTATAATCTGCGTCGCGGTGGGAGTACTGGCGAGCCAACCGCTTATACGCTTTATACTGGGTCGCATGCCGTGGCAAGCGGGTTTATAGGAAGCATCTATTGGGATGGAAGTACGAGCAACAGTTGGTCTGCGAGTGCCGGAAGTTACAGATTGCAACTTTCCTCGAGCCCGTACCGGATTAGCGACACAGCGGGTCATTCAACGGTGAGCCTGGATTTTGATACCCGCAATTCAGATCCGAATCCCCCTTACATGACGAAGTTACACATATTGACAAACGGAAACATTTCCGATGAGTACCATCGGGATACCACGAAAATAGAATTCGAAGCCGGAGACGATGTTGGGCTCGATTCAGCCGTGGTATACTTTCAGCCCTCTGGCGCAACGAATTGGAGTCAAGGGTCCTTGATCCATCAGGGAAGCACCTACACGGTCGGGGATATTCCCGACTTGCCAGATGGCTATGTCTCGATGAGACTGAGGATTGTCGACAGCGCCGGTAATGCGCTTGATTACAAGATGGAACCTGCTTTCCGGTTTTATGCCGCTGCGCCAAAGTACCCGCCCGATCTGATTTCACCAATAAATGGAGATACCGATCAACCGGCGGTCGTAACACTAAAGTGGATTCAAGCTTTTGCCGCAAGAACCTATCACTTCCAGCTCGGAACCGACAGCATGTTAACAAATATCCTTGTAGACGATCCTCTTGTAACGCAGACACTGCGAAGAGTCTATCCGCTTAGGAAAGGCGTCACTTATTACTGGAGGGTGAGCGGCCAGAATCCTGCGGGGACGAGCCCATTCTCAAAGGTCTCTAGTTTCACCACCACGACGGATACGACATTCGTCATGACAACAAATAAGGGCAAGTGGAATCTCGTCTCCCTGCCCATGAAGGTAAGGGACAGGTCGAGGAGGAAAGCGTTCCCCACCGCAGCGTCGAATGCTTTCGCCTTCGAGAATAGTGCATACCAGATCGCCGATTCACTCCGGTACGGCGTTGGCTACTGGCTCCAGTTTAGTCCTAGTGATACTTTCGGCGTTGTTGGGATAGGCGCGATTACGTCCGATACCATTTTTGTCAGGGCGGGCTGGAACATGACCGGTTCTGTCAGCAGAGCCGCTGCAATCAGTTCCATTACGAGCGAGCCGCCGGGAATGGTCACCTCAAACTTTTTTGGTTACGAAGACAGGTATGCGACAACAGACAGCGTCAGGCCCGGAAAAGCATACTGGGTGAAAGTGAGTGAAGACGGCCAGTTAATCATTTCTTCTGAACCCGGGTTGACCAAGGCGCGGTTACTCAAAGCCGATGCTACTTCGATGACACGGGCGATCAGAATTGTCGCCACTGCCGAGCTTCCACCACCACCGCCTGGAGGAGAGGAGAGCCCCGATCAAGGGTCCCGCATCCCCAAGCAGTTTGCCTTAGAGCAGAACTACCCGAACCCCTTTAACCCCACGACATCCTTAGAGTACACCCTTCCCTCAAACCAATTTATTCACCTGGTAGTGTACGATGTGTTGGGGAGAGAGGTTGCTGTTCTTGCAGACGGATACAAGACCGCTGGACGCTATAGCTTGAGTTTCAATGCGTCAAGTCTGGCCAGCGGTATCTACTTCTACCGTATCCAGGCAGGCAAGTTCCTGGATGTAAAGAAAATGATTCTCGCAAGATAGGTTTACGCGAAAAGTCCCATCCCAATGAGAGAACGAGCCCAATGTCGCGGGCTGGCTCGTGTGCTTCGAACGGAATCTTTTGCGGTCTCGGCGTTATTCGAGAGCGACTTCCACCTCGATTAAGCTCACTGATTCACATTTTCCTTCTCGAGCTGATCGAAGTATTTCCTGATCAACTCCTCGTAGTCCTTCGAGTACCTCCCTTCAAGAACCTTTAGAAGCTCATCCCGAAGCTTGCTCTTTCCCTCCTGTGTCGTGAGGTCGATTTCCTGGGGGCTTGCGCGACGGATGTCCTTGCCGGATTGGGCAACGCGGCGCTTCTCGTAGTCGCGCTCGCGCATCGACCGCTGCGAATCGAGCAGCCGGGAGCGGATATGATCCTGTTTTTTCACCGTGTTGGGATTGACATTCCCCTGCTGGAGGTCGGTTTGGACTTCCTGCATCTCGGCCGCAATGCGGTCGAGATCTCCGAGCAACTTGCTGTATTCACCGGCGTCTTTTGCCTCCTTTGATAGCTCCTCCAACGATTTTTGGACGGCTCCTTGTTCGCCGGCGAGCCGTTCGTACTCAGCCTGTTGCTGGGCGGTCATCCCCTCTCCCTGGCCTTCCCCCATCCCCATCGCCTGTTGTGTTCCCTCTCCGATCGACCCTTCCATCCCCGCCATCTGACCCAACCGGCCCATCAGTCCTGCCATGCCCATTCCCCCGCTGCCCTGAAGCCCGTTCAGGGCGTTCTGCATCATCATGGCGGCCTTGTTCATTGAGCCCATCGCCTCGCCCTGCTTCTCGGACGAACCGCCTGGATTCCTCGATTCCATGCTCTCCATTGCGGCAGCCATTTCCTTCAATGCGTCCCCGATCTGCTTTCCCATCTCGGGACTCACGGCAAACGTTTTCTTAGCGAGTTCTGCCAGATTATTGGCAACATTTCCCAGATCGTTCTGCATTTCGTTCTGGCGTTGTGCACCTTCGCGGAAGCGCTGAGAATTCGGATCCATCCCCTTCGATTCATCCTTCAATGATTCCTCCCGCTGTGAGAGCTCCAGGAGGTTCTGGAGCTGCCGCTTCATCTCTTTAACAATTTGCTTCGATTGCTTGTCATGGAGCGATTTCTGAACCTGCTCCATCTGCTGTTGGAAATCCGACAGCGCCTCTTCGCTCTGCTGCTGGCCCTCTTGGGCACTTTTCATGTCGCCCGACTGCATCTGCCCCGCAGACTTCTGCATCTTCTGCCCGACCTGGTTCTGCTGTAATTGTTGCTGCGCTTTCTTCATTTCGTCGAGCGGCATTTCCTTCGGGAACTCCTCCATCTTCTTGGCGAGATCCGATGCCTGCTTTTCCAGCGATTCCGCCTGTTTCTGCAAATCCTGCTGCCGCTTTGAAAGCTCGTCGCGCTTCTTTTTATCCGACGGATTGGCGCCGGCGGTCTGATTCTTTACATCCTCCTGCTGCTTCCTCAGTTCCTCCGTGCGTTTGATCAATTCATCGATCTTTTGTTCGATGTGGATGCGCTTTAAAAGTTCCAGCGTGCGCTCGAGGCTCTGGCGGAATTGCTCCTCGGACATTTTCAACCGGTCCATCTGCTGTTTCATCTGTTCAGGAGAGAGCTGCTTCATCGATTCCTGAAGCTTCTTGAGGGCCTCCTGAAGCTCCGGCGACTTTAATTGCTCCATCAGTTTTTGCAGCTCCGCGTACTTCTCCAGCGTTTCGTTCGACAGGAGTTTGTTGTCCTCCATTTTTTTCATCATCTCGTCGAGCTTTTTCGTGGATTCTTCCAGCTTTTTCTTCATCGAATCGTAGCGCTGGAGCATGTCCTGCGCCTTTTTCTGCTGCTGCCAATCGGCCTTGTCGCGGTTCTTCTTCATTTCGCGCTGTAAGTCCTCGATATCGCGTTTCAATTCCTGCGACTCTTTGGCGAGGCTCTGCATCGATTCTACCGATTGGTCGTGCGTCTGGGAGACATCCGAGAATACCTCCTCCAGGGATGGGAGCCTCAGGATATACGTCTCGCTCCTGCCGGACTTCGGTCCGCTGAC
>DASQAZ010000158.1:0-3403 GCA_035635475.1 Bacteroidota bacterium
GTGCACCAGCCCGGCACGCGCAAAAGGAGTGGAAACGACGCAGGCTTTTGCGCGACGACTTTAAACACAACGGCTTCCCCGAACGGGTAGTCCGTGTTTTCGGCAATTTGAACTTCGGCTCCGTCTGCGACCTTTGCGGTGACCCAGCACGGTGCATAGAGCACTGCGGCCAGTCCGTTATCGCGCGTGGCCATCCAGAGATGCTCGGCATAATACGGCCAGCCGAACGCAACGTTGTGCTGGCAGCAGCGGTAATCCCGGGGGTTATAGGAGAGCATGTCGCTGCCATTTTCAAGTAGAGGCGCTTTCGGAGTTTTATCAAGCTGCACCATATTTGGAGCGGTGAGGTAATGCAGCCCCTTCAGATCGGGAGTCATTGATGCTGGAAGCGAGTTGAAGGCAATCTCCTCGCATCGGTCCGCCCAGACCGGATTCCCGGTGATGGATGTAAGCATTTCGTCGCTGTGCATGAATTCGACCATCGAACAGCTCTCCGCAGCCTGTCGCGGCCCCGCGTAACCCGGCCGCGCATCCTCATCCGCTCCGAACATTCCGCCCGGGACCTGCCCGTACATGTCCATAATTGTCTTGTAGTTTCGCTCCGTGGCCCGAAGGTGCCGGTAGTCCCAGCTTTCCTGGTAGTATTCAGCCGGCTCGCGGAATCCCTGGCAGAGGTTCACGCCGTGCCATGTCGGAAGCCCGCCGGTCCAGTCGGCGGTTCGCTCGTGATTGACACGCGCCAGATCGAGCAGCGATTTCTCGCCGGTTCGATTGTAGAGCCAGTAGATATGGTCCAGATTATCGCCTCCGCGGATTTTCTGCCAGCTTCCCGGAAGGTAGTGTTCAAGAGGAATGTCGGCCAGCCAGCGGAAGTAATTGGTCATGAATTTCAGAACGCGCTTGTCCCTGGTCGCCTCGTAATGGGTCCGGAGGGCATAGAGCATGACCATGTTGGGCCAGATGTCGTGCTCATTCTTGTTCGCCCGGGGTCCGAAGTATCCGGTGCTGTCCTGCGAGGACAGCACACCCTCCACCCACCTGTTCGACTCGTCAATAATTCGCCCATCCTTGAGCACGTAACCGAGATCGATGAACCCTTTGAGCCAATACGGAAGCTCTTCCCAACCATTCTCGCCTTCACCGTTATGGCTGACCCAGGCGTTTCCCTTGATTTCACACCACTTGCTTAGCTCCGTCAAATGCCCGGTGAAACCCTGCGCCATCAGTTCCAGTTGGTTTCGCACCCAGCCCTCCGGTCTGACCGAGCCGACGGGAAGCTCTATGAGAGGATTGGGCAAGAGCGGCGGACGGTTTCCGACGTAGAATCTATTCTCTCCGGCAGTTCCTGGAAACCCGACGACAGTGGACTTGATTTGGTTCTGGGCAAACGATGGGTCCAACACGTAGGCATACGAAATAATGACCAGAAGAAAGGTTCGGATAAGCATCCGTTCTGGTCCTTCACGCTGCTGCATAGGGGTTCCTTTCATTATATCAATCGACTGCGCGGTCGCCCGTAGCTTGATTCACATATTGACCGTGTGTGATCCGGGCTCTACGCACCCGGCACGCCTCAATGATCCTTCCGGGTCGAGAATCTGTAAATAGTAGTGGTGGTGTACGTCCGTCCCGGCTCAAGGACGGTCGTGGGGAACTTCGGCTTATTGGGCGAGTCGGGGAAGTGTTGAGTCTCCAGACAAAAGCCGTACCGATGGTCGTATTTCTTTCCCCCTTTGCCCACGAGGTGGCCGTCAAGAAAGTTGCCGGAATAGAACTGCAATCCCGGCTCTGTCGTCAAGACCTCCATGACGCGCCCTGAAGATTCTTCATAGACGTCCGCCGCGCGCTTAAGCCTGCTTCCCTCCTTCCTGAGCACGAAGTTGTGGTCATACCCGCGGCCGAGATGGAGTTGTTCGTCATCCTGGTCGATCCTCGCGCCGATCGCAGTCGCGGTAGTGAAATCCATCGGAGTGCCGTGAACGCTTCTCAGCTCGCCCGTGGGTATCAAACCGCTGTCGACCGGCGTGAAGCGATCGGCGTCGATCATTAAGAAATGCGACAGGATATCCCCAACGCCAGCCCCGGCAAGATTGAAATAGGAGTGGTGCGTCAGATTGACGACGGTTGGCTTGTCAGTCGAGGCGAGGTACTCAATCTTGAGCTCGTTCCGGTCGGTCAATTGGTAGGTGACTTTGACTGAGAGGTTACCGGGATATCCTTCCTCTCCGTCCTTGCTGAGATAGGTGAGAACGAGCGACGGACCCCCCGATGCTGAGCCCACTTCCGCGGCCCAGATGACTTTGTCGAAACCCTTCCTACCGCCGTGCAGGTGATTCGGTCCGTTATTGGTGGCAAGTGTGTATTCCTTCCCGTCAAGTGCGAACCTGCCCTTCGCAATCCTGTTTCCATATCTGCCGACGATGCAGCCGAAGTATGGGCTGTCGTTGAGGTAGTCTGCGAGAGAATCGAATCCCAGGACAATATCGCCAGGACGGCCGTCTCGATCCGGGACGAGCAGGGAAACGACGATGCCGCCGTAATTTGTGATGTGGGCCTCCATCCCTTTTGAATTTCTCAACGTGTAGAGATAGACCGTCGTGCCGTCGGGCGTTTTTCCAAAGACACTTTTCTCGATGCCGGAGGTTTTCTCACCCGTTCCCCCGGAGAAGACAGGCGAAGAAGGGGTTATCATTGCAAGGGTAACTGCGAAGAGGGCTGTCTTGATCATTCTGCGTGTCGAATTGGGTTCAATATCGGTGTTTGGACAAAGACTGTCAAGCAGGGGCCCCGCGAATCTCTCGTGCGGTCACAGGCCGCTATTCATTCCTCGTGAGGTCGCACCCCGATTGGGGCTCACCGAGGTGCGCAGGCGCTGTTAGGGCTTTGTTGCAGAAACGGTGATCGAATAGAGGGCTGCATGACTCTTGAGCGGGTAATCATACTTTTTTTCTGAAACGATCGTGGTCTCCTTGAAGCCCATTTGCCCGATGATTCCGAGGTAAACCTTCTTGTCCAATGCTCCGCTGATGCATCCCGCCCATAAGGAGGCGTCGCGCCGTTCCTCCTCCGTAATTTCGCCGTCGACGACAATATCCGACACCGTAAACTTACCCCCGTTTTTGAGAACACGGAATATTTCGCCGAACGCGTTTTCCTTATTCGGAACAAGATTGATGACGCAGTTGCTGATCACGCGATCAACCGAGTTGTCTTCAACGGGCAAATCTTCAATCTCGCCCAACCGAAAGTCGACGTTTGCGGCATCGACCTTTGCCTTATTTTCATTCGCTTTCTTGATCATCTCTTCCGTCATATCGATGCCGATCACATGGCCGCTCTTTCCAACATGCCGGGAGGCGACAAAACAATCGATCCCTGCCCCCGATCCAAGATCGAGGACAGT
>DASQAZ010000159.1:0-5551 GCA_035635475.1 Bacteroidota bacterium
GGGACAGTTGTCAGTAGAATTGTTGCGATCGGGCACCCGGGCCGGACGGCGTGGGATGTGGAATACGAGCTGAAGGATATCCGGGGCTTTTTTGACAATGCAAGAATGTTCTTCGGACCCCGCGCGACGCTGAATCACCTCCTGGACACGGCTCGGGACGTCGTCCACATCGCCGCGGAGTTCCAGTTCGACGGATTCGTGCCGAACAACTCCGTGCTCTTACTCGCCGATGCAAGCAACCCGTTTGGATTGCGCAGGGTGCCCCTCGGCGAGCTGGCGTCGATCCCGCGGCCGCAGGCGATCGTGTTCAGTAACATTTCCCAGCATCCCGGGGGAATGACCCACTATGGACCGCTTCTTTTCCTGGCAAACGGGACGAAAACGGTGGTTGCCTCCGTCTGGCAGGCTGATCGGAAGGCTAAGAAATATTTTGGCGAGGGATTCTACACCGCGCTGCTGGCGGGTGTGTCGGCGAGCGATGCCTATCAACACGCAGTGGAAGGAATGATCAAGCAGGCGGAGTTCTCCCAGTTGCAGCGATGGGGGCTTTTTTACCAGTACGGAAAGTGAACGGAGGGAGTAGGTTTATTCGCGCTGAATCTTTACTCTACCCAGCCCCGCATCGATCTTGATGTTCATCTTGCCCGCGGCGGTTCGGTAGTTTGAGCTGAAATAATTGTTTTCCTGAAGCTCGCTGAAATCCGGATCGAGATCGATGTGGGCGATCCAGCTCTTTTCGTAGATGATTCTGGCGCCGACCGATCCGGGAATTCTCACCGTCAGCGATCCCAATCCGACTTGAATGTCGACGTCGACCTCCTTGCTCAACATCCCGCCGAAATCCAGCAGGTAGCTCCCGACTCCTCCCTCGAATTTCATGTGATTGAAATTTGCGTTGCACAACCCTTCGGCGCTGAACTTGCACAATCCCGATTCCAGCGTCAGGTCTTCGATCACGGTTTTGTTGGGCGAGCCGAACGCGAGCCATACGGAGCTTGCACCCGCCGAGATTTTCAGGTCCTTCACGCGCAATCCGGTCATGTCGAACATCCCCTTCCCCAGCCCGAGATTGATATCGAAGGAGATCGGTATGTCGTCTGTGAGCCGGATCTTCCAGGTATCCGAATGAAAGCCCTCGAAGCTGACTGAGTGTTTGCCCGGGCCCAATCTGGCCGTGGGGTGCGTGTTGATGGTAACATACCCGATGTGGTCGCGGACGGCGTATTCGACGAAGTTGTCGACATCGATCCCCTTTTCGCTCTCGATGTCGGCATCGAGGACTGCCGATCGCGTTCCACGCGCGACGGCGACGTCGCCGAATCCCGCCGAAAGGGTCACCTTGAGCTCCTTCTCTACCGACCGGGGCACTTCCTTGTGGTAGCGATGGGAGGCGAAATAAGCGAATCCGCTCAATAGACCGACGCCTACGACGGAGGATAGCAAGATGGGAAAGGTACGGTTCATGGCGGGCATAACGGCTTCTCTTAGTAATTGTACGGCTATCCGCGCCCTATTGTTTCAGTAGTGCGATATTTTGCCCCGCAGGTACTTATTCAGGAGTTCGCGTGCCCGGAAAATATGGGCTTTTACCGTTCCGATCGGGAGGTGCAGGATGCGGGCGATTTCAGCGTAATCGCGTTCTTCGGTATGGCGGAGGATGATCACCCGCTTGTACTTTTCGGGCAGGGCGTTAATGGCCTCCTCGATCAGCCTGGCGCGCTGGCGTTGAATGATCGATTTATCGGGCTGATAGGTCGTATCGGGAAGTTCGAAGCGGTAGTCGCTCTCCTCGAGCCCGATCGGTTTGTCGATCGAGAAGGTTTCAAGCTTCTTCTTCCGGATGTAATCGATGGTGCTGTTGGTGGCAATCTTGTAAAGCCAGGTCGAGAATGCATACGCTTCGTTAAAATTCTTCAGCGACGCGAACGCCTTGACGAAGGTTTCCTGGGTCAGGTCCTCGACTTGTTCTCTGATGTGAACGATCCGGTAGATAAGATTGAAAATCGGATCGTGATACTTCTGGAGTAATCGTTTGTAGGCGGCCTGATTTCCGCGAAGGGCTTCATGGATGAGCCGGGAGTCTTCTTTGCGCGTGTCAACTCGACCCTGAGCGCGACGCTTGTCGTCCTCTTCGGAAGCCGGCTTTCCTCCGGGGGACTTCGCCGGCTTCTTTATGTTTTTCTTCGGCATCCCATGATTCAGCAGCTTCGGGCACCGCTAACATAGCGAAAAATCGAGCGAGAGGCAAGGCGATGATTTGAATAATTAGCGGAATTTGGTTAATTTATGTTAAATGTTCATCAGCTTCGAGGGAGTTGATTACTCCGGCAAATCCACCCAGGCACAACTCCTTGTGAAGCGCTTTCAAAAGGCCGGAAAGGAAGCGCTGTTTCTCCGGGAACCGGGCGGGACAGCCGTCTCGGAGAAGATTCGCACCATCCTGCTCGAAAAATCACGCATCGATATCGCCCAGAAAACAGAACTGTTTCTCTTCTCGGCGGCGCGGTGCCAGTTGGTGAATGAGGTTATCCTGAAGGCCCTGAAGAGCGGAAAAGCAATTGTCTGCGACAGGTTTTTCGACTCAACGACCGCCTATCAGGGATACGGCCGCGGGCTGGATCTTCAGGAAATTGCTGCTGTGAATCGTATCGCGACGTCGGGGACAAAGCCCGACCTTACGGTCCTGGTCGATATCGAGGTTGCGGAAATCGAGCGGAGAAGAAAAGCCGCAGGCCTCGCCGAGGACCGGATGGAGTCGGCCGGCGATCATTTCTATGACCGGGTTCGCAGCGGTTATCATGCAATCGCGAAGGCTGAGCCGTCGCGATTCGTCACCGTCGACGGTATGAGGCCGCCGGAGGTTATCCACGAAGAAATATGGAACATCATCACGCAACGCTTTCAATAACATGGAGTAAGATATGAAACGATGGCTTTCAAGCCGAAACCGCTTTGTTGCATTAATGATCTCGGGGATTGTCCTCGCAGGCAGCGGATTCATCGTGGCCTTTCGGCTTTCCGATTCGGATTACTTTTTCAAGATCAATAAGAGCATCGATATCTTCGGCCGTGTCTACAAGGAGGTGTCCTTGAATTATGTCGATGACGTCGATCCGGAGAAATTTATGGAATCCGGCATCGACGGCATGCTGAGCACCCTCGACCCGTATACCAATTTCATAAGTGAAAGCGAGGGGGATGAAGTTGAGCTGATCACAACCGGCAAATACGGAGGGATCGGCGTGACGATCGGCCTCCGGGATGGGAATATTACCGTCATCACGCTCATGGAAGGCTATTCTGCCCAGCGGCAGGGCCTTCAGCCGGGAGACCGGCTTCTCGAGATTGAGGGCAAATCGGTGGTGGGTTCCAAGCCCGAGGCGGTTCGCTCGATGACCCGGGGCGAGCCGGGCACGGAGGTTCGCCTCAAGGTGGAACGGGATGGAGAGACGAAACCGTTGGACTTTGTTTTGGTTCGTGAAGAAATCCAGCTTCACAACGTCAGCTATGCCGACCTCCTCGATGACGGCGTCGGCTACGTCCGGCTCGAGCGCTTCGCCCGCGGGGCGGGGGACGAGCTTCGGCTGGCGATCAAGGATTTAAAATTGAAGGGGCCGCTCAAGGGTATGATCGTCGATCTCCGCGACAATCCCGGGGGGCTGCTGGACGTCGCCGTCGATGTCGTCGAAAAATTTGCCGCGAAGGGAAGCCTGGTGGTGAGCACCCGGGGCCGAAGACCCGAATCGGAACGAAAATTCTTCGTGACCGAAGAGCCGATGCTGCCCGATATTCCGGTCGTTCTCCTCGTCAATCGCAACAGCGCGAGTGCAAGCGAAATTGTGGCCGGCGCCATCCAGGACCTGGATCGCGGAGTCGTCCTTGGCACGCGCACCTTCGGCAAAGGGCTCGTCCAGACGATCACACCGCTTTCTTATAATACGCAGCTCAAGATTACGACCGCAAAATACTACACGCCGAGCGGGAGATGCATACAGGAAATCGACTACATGCATAAGAATAAGGACGGGGTGTTTGCGATTACGCCCGACAGCCTCCGGCGCGAATTCAAGACGCTGAAAGGCCGCAAGGAGTTTGAGTCCGGAGGGATTCAGCCGGATACACTGGTTCCGGAACCCGCCCGCAGCGAAGTGTACAGCGATTTGCTCCGGAAGTCGATGTATTTCAAGTTTGCCACGCGCTATGCAGCCGACCATAAGGAACCGGCGGCCTCCTTCAACGCCGACACCCTTACCAATCAGTTCCGATCGTTTCTTCGTGATCAGAAATTTACATTTCAGGATGAGGGAGAGCGGAAGCTCGGAGATCTGAGCGAGACCGCCCGCAAGCTTCAATACAGCGCCCCCGTTCTGGACGAGCTCGACAAGCTGAAGAAAAAGTTCGAAGAGGAGAAGTCAAAGAGCCTCGACCGCGACAAAGAAGATATCGCAAATGCGTTGAAGATTGAGATCATGAGCCGGTACAAAGGGGAACACGGAAGGATCGAGACATCGCTCGTGAGCGACACCCAGTTGAAAGCTGCCCGGAGCCTTTTAAAAAACCCGCGAGCCTATTCCCGGCTGCTGGCCGCGCAGCGGTAGTGTGTCGCGCGCAGGGAGGGAGACTATTATTTACCGGCCGAGCCCAACAAACCCGTGATCGGCCAAACTAATAAGCCTGCGTCCCCGATACCCGACCTGCGGGTCAGGAGATTGTACCACTGGCTCTCGTACCACCGGCTGACACTTTTTATTTATGGGGCCGCGTTTGTCTATCCTCCCCAGTGGATACTCGCGGTCCTCACGTTCATCGCGGTCATTTTTGTCCCGTACATGATCTATGTGCTGTACGGGCTGGGAAAACGTGGGTGGCTTGTCCTGCTCGCCGTGATGGTCGGATTGCCCGTCGGGCTTACGTTTGTGCCGTTCAACATTCCGCAATTGCATACCGTCGTCCTCTTTCTCCCCCTTGGTATGTTTTACCTCTATTGTGTCTTGCTCCGCTGGGCGGTGGCCGACTGGATCAGCGATGAAAGCGCCGATGGGGAAGCAGCAGTCGAGGCAGAAGATCGCCGGGAAAACGTGGGGAACTGGTAGGGGGGCTTTTGTTTCGACGGCTAAAGGAGGGGTGTCGCGCGCTCTGCGGACCGGTACCCGAGCTCCAACAGTTTCCCCTCTATTAGTAGCCGCATCCGGTTGAAGTCCCCCCGCTCCTGGACAAAATCCACTTCATCGGAGGGCACGATGAGGAGCGGGCCGAGGCGGTAGCTCTTGATCCACTCGTGGTAATGGCCGTTAAGTTGTTCGAGATACGAGCGGGGGATGCTCTGTTCGTACTCCCGTCCCCGTTTTGCAATCTGCTTCAGGAGTGTCTCAATCCGCGCATCTAGAAAAATCAGCAGATCGGGCGGCTGCAAGTACTCCATCATCACTCCGTACAATTCCCGGTAATTCGTGTAGTCCCGGTCGTCCATCTTGTCGATTAAATGGAGGTTCTTGGCGAAGATTTCCGCATCTTCGTAAATCGACCGGTCCTGGATGACGCTCTCCGTCCC
>DASQAZ010000160.1:0-6340 GCA_035635475.1 Bacteroidota bacterium
TGACAACATCACCGAATAAGCGCCGTTCTGATCTGTGAACGTCGAGGTGACCAGGTCGTGATCGCCCTCTTCGCCATCCAGGAGATCCTCGAGCGGCCGGTCATGTACGATCAGGAATACCAAAATTCTAGTTCCGCCCAATGGATGATGAGAAGTGTCAAACGCCGTCCCTGAGAGTCGGAAAGGTCCCTCAGCGATTGTCCTTCGTTGAAGCGTGAAATTAACCGTGACGGTCGCGCTGTCCATGACCACGACCTGCGTCGCGCTGTCAATTTCCGTCGCGCCATTATACCACTGGGGAGCATACTGCTCGCTGTCAGGCCTCGCCCGCACGAAATAGGTGGCAGGATTTACGAAAGGAAATGCATAATGGCCGGCCTCGTCCGTGTACGTTTGAAGTACGAATTCGCCGTGCGAGACATCAAACAACTTAATCCTCACCCCGCGCAACAGGTCACCGCCCGTAACACGAACGTCACCTTCGACCCTGCCGGGAGAACCCGAGAAGACCGAGATGTGAAATTCCTGGCGCGCGACGGCGTAGACCGAATCACAAATTCTCGCCTTAAGCACAACACCGTAAACCCCGGCCGATGTCGGAGTCCACCGCACGCTTCCCGTCGAAGGATCAACAGTCATTCCATCGGGCGCATGGTCGAAGCTGAAGCAAACAGTGTGCCCTGGCGGATTTGTCTGAACACCGGCGTCGAATTGGCAGAGATGATGGGTCAGCCCTTTCTCGGGTGGGGTCGTCGTAAATCGAATGCCAATCTCGTGGTCTGGTAGAACGACGGTATTGGATGGAAAACTCTCTAACGAATCCTGAGCGTACGTCGCTGTGACGTGATAAAAATGGTCAGGCGTGAGCGTGAAGGTCTTGTCGACTAATTGCGTGTCCTCCGTGATCCCAAGGAGTGCGGGCACAGTGTCCGCCGATGTGAAGCGATACATGTTATAGTAGAGGATGGTCGCACCATTCTCGGGCCGCTCCCAAGCCAATACCGCATTTCCATTATCGACGCGCCCCGTCAGATTTCGCGGCGGTGGCGGCCTCCCGGTCAGAATTTCAATGGCGGGAGAAGGGCCACTTTCAATCGTATCATGATAGACCGCGGTCACGTAATAGTGGTACAGGGAATTCAGACTTGCGTGATCATCTTGAAACTGATTCGAAGAAGGGATCCCCACCACTGTATATGAGGAATCTGCATTGGTGCGGCGATAGACCTTGTACGAAGAGGGCAGGATCGGATACACCGGCACTTTCCAATCGAGAAAAACCGTCGAACCCGAGCTGTGTCCCTCCAGCCTTGTCGGTGGCTGAGGAGGACCTGGATCGGACCCTGTGTGGACGACGATAACATTGGAGGGATTACTCTCAACTGAGTCGGGTAAGACCGACGCGGTGACATAGTAGCGATACACCGCGTTTAGTACCACGCCGGCATCGGTGAAACTGGCAGAATCGAACGAATAACTGATGCGTGAAAAAATCGAATCGCCGTTTCCAGTCCGGTATATATAAAAGAGTCGTTGGCCGGGTAGAGTATCGGAGAATTGCCAGGTGAGGTACACCTTCCCCTCTCTGAATTCTCCCTGCAGGTTGGTCGGGGGAGGAGTCTGCGCGTTCGCGAGTGTGATGACGCCGAGACCCAGTATTCCCAGAGCTCTTGAGAAAGTAGACATGGTCTGCCCCTTTATCTTAGCAGGTGGACCCTACCGGCGTGAGGCGGGTGCGTATCCGCGTTTCCCTGGCGGGAAGGATTTGCCGAGTCAACTCAACGAAGGAGCCGGAGGTCCTACACCTGTTTCGCCTGTCAAAGTTACCCAGCAGTCACGTCAATGTCAATACCGGAAAACCCTACCATGACATTTCATCCGGCCAAACTGTCAGTGGTCTATAGGAAAATATGTGCCAAAAAACTATATTGCATAACTACCCTTACTCCCCGTGAATATGAACACCGCGCACCTTTTCTCCAGGCCCTTCTTGGTCGCCTCTCTCTGGTTCCTCTCCCTCATTGCCCCCTCGCCACTCCCCTGCCAACCCGCCAATCTTCGTTTTGATCACATTACGACACTCAACAGACTCTCTCAAGACAAAGTGAAATTCGCGGGTTGAGTGGGGCAACAGGTTCGCGGATGCACAGTGTCTCAACCGCCTGGCGCCTGTGCTTTTGGGCTTCTGTCTCCCGTCAGCCTCGTAATTGAAGTAGTACGCGTCGGTGGCGCGTCTGAATAGATTGGGCATGACGCCACCCCCCTTTTGTTAGCTGGGGAGATGTCGGTAGAGTATAACTAGCGAAAACGCGTGAGCCCGGTTGGTCTCGAACCAACGACCCTCTGCTTAAAAGGCAGATGCTCTACCCCTGAGCTACGGGCTCAAGTTTAAAAACTTTGCAGATTTCGGTAACAATATAGGAAAGGCCGATCGGAAACTCAAGAGCATCGCTGCACCCGCGCCGGGTAATCAGCTCAATCCGGAATCGTTCAGCTGGCAGGTATCCGGAAGTCCTTTTGGGCCTCTTCGACGGAATCGTACGTGTCAAAGATACGGACGAGGCGGGTGATCATGAGGATGTTCTGCACATTGTCACCGACACGAGCGAGGCGGATGTCACCGCCCGACTTCCGCATCGTGGTAAGGGCGGCAACGAGTGCGCCCAGGCCAGCGCTGTTGATGTGCTGCACGGCGCCGAGATCGATTACCACGTGCTTCACGTTTCCTGCAACGAGGTCGTGGATCCTCTGGCGCACGATGGTGCCGTCGGGTTCGCCAAGCAGGTCGCCTCTGAAGGTCAATTGTGCGAGGTTTTGCTCAATTGTCTGTTTGATCTGCATGGCGTTTTGACGTGCACAACTCCTCAAGCCGGTGTTCGGATTTGTGTGCCCGGGAAGTCACACGCACTCCTCCGGTTTCGATTGGTTCCAAGCCCCCTGTGTGAATTCCAGAAAAGGTAATGCTTCGCCGAGTCAAAATCAACTGCTTTCCCGCGGACAATCCCTTCCCCCCCGAATACGACATTTTTATCACTTTCCTCTTGACAATAAGACAAATTTGTCGTATACTCACTGTAGCATCCAACTCCCGCTGGAATGCGATCGTATGGAAACCACGGCTTCACAACAACCATATACGATTGAACCTCAATCCCTCGCAGGATTCGATGTCGCAATCAGTCATATGCGGCGCCGACCGGGAGCCGTTCATCTGCTCTACGGCCACTCGCTCGTCTACACGGTGAGTTTGCTGATCGGCGGCGCCGTGAACCAGCCGCTCGCCGTCGTGGACGGGGCGATGAAATTCAACAGCTACACGCTTTCAAAAATCGCGGCATTACTCGGCGTCCCTCCAAAAACCCTTTTACAGAAAACGCACGTCACACGATCCTTTACGGCATTCCAAACGGAAGCCGCCATCACGACAAAACTCCCCCGCTTTCTCGGCTCTACCCCCTGCCCGCTCGTGATCATCCTTGGACTGCTGGACACCTATTACGATGAACAGGTTCACCCGCCCGAATGCCGTCAGAGCCTCCGGCGGATCATGCAAACACTCAGGGAATTGACGGCGCAGAACGTTCATATCCTGATCGCCGACATCGAAGCAACCAATGTTCCGCCGGGAAAAGAAATGCTCTTTCACCTCGTTCGCCATTCCGCCGACGTCGTGATGCGTCTGGAGCACAACGAATTTCAACGCTGCGAGCCCGCAGCGTTATCCAACGAAGAAAGGAGGATACCGTCATGGGACGAAATAATGATACCTTCACTCTCGTTATCGATCGGAGCAGAGAAACATGGGGTAAATTCAGAAGAGCGCTGAGAAAAGAAGATCAACTCTTATTTGACGAGATGTGGAGGGCGCCGAAGCTTCATCTCGCCGCCGGCGCATTCCTCGCCAACGAAGTGCCGCTGGAGACGATCTTCATGAGCATGCTGCTCGAACAGTACAAGAAAATCAAACAGCTGGAGGGCAAAGAGTCCCACCAATGGCCCGATACACTCCAGCTCCCCCCGAAGACGGGATAGCAGAGCGTAACAAATGAAGGATTTGAATTGACCGCCGGCAATCCACCATCGGTAACCCGAACAATTCATGGCTGGTTCTTCGACGTCTATCCCGTCCGCGACGGGATGATCGTATGGATCATCGACGATGAAGGGACCGCTCACCATTGTTTCGATCCATTCCATCCGGAATTCTATTTGCATCTCGGGGCCAACGACGAGAAGCGAATTCCGGTGCTCGTTCAGAAGCTTAGACTCCCGGTCACGATCGGGAAGGAGAGAAAACTGGAGTTATTCAGCGGCGAAGAATGGCTTGTAACGAAAATCGCCGTCCAGGACCCGTTGCAGTTCAACCATTGCGTCTGGTCGCTGCAAAAATTCTTTCCGCACTTCGTCTTCTATAATAGCAACATTCCCGTCGCCCAGATGTACCTGTACGACAGGAAGGTGTTCCCCCTCGCGCGCTGCACGTTCATCGTGTCCCACGAGAAAATACTTCAGCAGATGGTGCTCGAAGATTCGTTCGATGCCTGTACCTACGCGGTGCCCGAGCTGAAAACGATGAGACTGAGCAATGGCAATGCCGAATTCTCCACAAAATTCTTCAGAACATTGAAACTGGAGATCGCTTACGAAGGCACAACGCACAGTCTTGAACAGGAAGATCCGGTCGGCGTTCTGGAAACGTTCAACTGGCATCTCTACCAGTATGATCCCGACATTATCATTTCCTCCTGGGGAGATGCGACCCTTTTTCCGACGCTCATGCGCGCCTCCTCGCAGTACCGGATTCCGCTCCTTCTCAACAGAGATCAGGCGCAGGGATATTTCATGACGAAGGAGCGGAGTTACTGGACCTACGGGCAGGTTGTTCACAGGGATGCGGCGGTCATGCTCGCGGGGCGCTGGCATATGGATGCGGAGAACAGCTTTATCATGGGAGAGTCCGACATCGAAGGCGTCATCGAACTCGCCCGGTTAACGCAGCTTCCCATGCAGAAACAATCGCGGGCGGCGATCGGGACGGGACTGGCGAGCATGCAGATGAGCTATGCCTACCGGAACAATATTCTCATCCCGGCCGAAAAAAAGGAAGGAGAGGATTTCAAAACAGCGGGCGAATTGCTGCTGAGCGACAGGGGCGGACTGGTGTTCATGCCCGAGCTCGGTTACCATGAAAACGTGGCCGAGCTTGACTTCGCAAGCATGTATCCAAGCCTGATGGAAATGCACAACATCAGTCCGGAAACCATCAATTGCTCCTGCTGCGATAACGACAAGGTGCCGGAACTCGGCTACACGATCTGTGAAAAACGCGGGGGAATCGTTCCGGCGACGCTCGGGCCGGTGCTGAAAAAACGGGCCTACTATAAAACGCGAAAGAAGGCGGCCGCCACCCATCAGGAATATCAAAAGTACGAGAGAAGGCAGAATGCATTGAAATGGATGCTTGTCACGTGCTTCGGTTATCTGGGCTACAAGAATGCGCGGTTCGGCAGGATTGAAGCGCACGAGTCGGTGAATGCATTCTCCCGTGACGCGCTCCTCGTCGCCAAGGAGATCGCCGAGGCCGGCGGCTACCATCTTGTGCATGCGATCATCGACTGTCTCTGGCTAAAGAAAGCGGGAGCGACGCACGAGGATTACCGGCAGTTGTGCGCGCAGATCAGAGAGGCGGTCGGAGTCGATATCTCGCTCGAAGGAATTTATCAGTGGATCCTTTTCCCGAGCTCGAAGATGGATCCGGGCATCCCCACAGCCGGGAAGTACGTCGGCTGGTACGATCACGGCGAGATCAAAATACGGGGCATCGAGGTGCGAAGAAAAGATACGCCGATCTACATCAAGAAAATGCAGGCCAGGATGCTGGAGATCGTCTCGGAGGACGGGGGGATTGAAGCGATACGGGAACACGTCCCCGAACTCCTCCGGGAGGCGGGGTTTTACCTCAACGAACTGCGCAGCGGGCGTGTGGATCCAAGGGAGCTCGTTCTGCGCAGAAGGGTTCAGAAAGAGGCCGGCGAATACGCCAATAACAACCTCAGCGCGATGGTCGTCAGAGAACTCGCTCAATTCAACATCAATGTGCAGGCGGGCGAAATGATCGAGTTTATCATTATCGATCAAACAGGAAAGCGGGACGCGCAGAAAGCGAAGAGCCTGTTGACGTACCAGCACTGGGACGGTTACGACATCGAAAAATATACCGAACTGTTATTGAAAGCGGTTGAAACCCTCCTCTCCCCCTTCGGGTATGATCTGGAAAAATTGACTGAGCATTACCATACCGCTAAAGTCAGAAAACGGAGGAAGGATCTTCTCTTACTGA
>DASQAZ010000161.1:0-7366 GCA_035635475.1 Bacteroidota bacterium
AACCCAGGCGATCGTTCCGTTGATCGAGGACGATCTCGTCGAGCTCATGATGGAATCGGCAGCCGGCAGAATCTCAGGCCGCGCTTTAAAAACGAAGCCGGCGGTGGCCGTCTGTGTTGTGCTCGCCTCCGGGGGATACCCAGACCCCTACGAGACGGGGATGCCGATCATGGGCCTGGATCAAGCGGTATTGGAGAGCGACGTGCTTATTTACCACGCGGGGACCCAGAACTCGAAGGGCCAGGTCGTTACCGCCGGGGGGCGGGTCCTGGGCGTCACGGCGGTCGGATCCGACCGCGCCCCGGAGCAAACGCTTGACCGTGCTTATCGCGCGGTGAGAAAAATCACGTTTGACGGAGCGTATTACCGCAGCGACATCGGGAGAAAGGCCATTGACCGATTGAAGCAAATACCGAAACAGGAGGTCGAGTGAATATCCTGGCCACGGGGGGCGCGGGATTCATCGGTTCGCACGTTGTGGATGCCTGCATCAACGAAGGGCATTATGTCGTGGTCATCGACGACTGCTCGACGGGGCGGAGGGAAAACGTCAACCACGGGGCTGAATTCATGCAGCTCGACATCCGGAGCGAGAGAGTCGCCAACGTTTTCGAGGACACGCCGTTCGACGTGGTTATTCACCACGCTGCTCAAATGGACGTCCGGAAGTCTGTCGAAGATCCGCTCGACGATGCGAGTGTGAACATCCTTGGCACGCTCAATCTTCTTACAAACTGCGTCACCCATCGGGTCGGGAGATTCATCTTCGCGTCCACAGGCGGGGCCATTTACGGAGAGCAGGTATCATTTCCCGCCGATGAGAACCACCCCCTCCGTCCGGTTTCCCCGTACGGAGTTTCGAAACTCGCCGCCGAAAAATATCTTCATTATTTCCAGACCGGCGGGGGGCTGAAGTGCCTGAGCCTGCGGTACGGCAACGTCTACGGCCCGCGCCAGAACCCCGAGGGAGAGGCGGGTGTCGTTGCGATCTTCGCGAAAAAAATGCTCGCCGGGACGCAGCCCCTCATTCACGGAGACGGGAAACAGACCCGCGACTATGTTTATGTCGACGATGTCGTGAGGTCGGCACTGCTTGCGCTCAACTCTACGATAACGGGCGCCTTCAACATCGGAACCGGGAAGGAGACCACCGTCAACGAGCTGTTTGCCACTCTAGCCGAGCTGACGGGCTCCCGTTTCAAGGAGAACCATGGTCCCGCGAAGCCGGGCGAGCAGCGTCGAAGCGTGCTCGAATGCTCGGCCGCAAAACGAGAGCTCGCCTGGACCCCCCAAACGTCGCTTCGGGACGGGCTCGAGCGCACCGTCGAGTATTTTAGAGGAACGGGTTCATAGCCGGTGGCGGTCGAACAACGGTTCATCGAGAAGATTTATAAGAACGACCGAGTCGCCGTTTCAAGAGGCATCTCGATGGTCGAGAACGAGCACCGGGACGCCGTGGAGCTTCTGAGAAACCTCTATCCCAGGACCGGTAGAGCGTATCGCGTTGGCATCACGGGCCCGCCCGGTTCGGGGAAGAGCACGATCACGAACAGGCTGGGGAGCCTCTACCGGAAGCGGAAGCAGAGCGTCGGCATCATTGCCGTCGATCCTTCGAGCCCCTTCACCGGCGGAGCCCTTCTGGGCGACCGGGTCCGGATGGCAGACCTTGAGCTGGATGAAGGCGTCTTCATCCGAAGCATGGCTTCTCGCGGCAGCCTCGGCGGACTGAGCAAGAAGGCCAGAGAGGCCGCCGACATCCTGGACGCCGCCGGCTGCGACATGATTCTTTTTGAAACCGTCGGCGTGGGGCAGTCGGAGCTCGACGTGGTCCGGGCCGCCGACACCGTCGCGGTTGTCCTTGTCCCCGAATCGGGCGATTCAATTCAGGCGATGAAAGCGGGCCTGATGGAGATCGCCGACTTCTTCGTGCTGAATAAATCAGACCGGGCCGGCGCGGAGGCCGCTGTCCGGGCCATCAAGACAGTCCTGACCCTCCGGCCGCAATCCGACGGATGGAGTCCGGATGTCATCCAGAGCGTTGCAACGAAAGGAACGGGGATCGAGCGGGTTGCCGAACTTATCGCCGCCCATTCGAAGCATATCCGGGATAAGGGAATTCTCAAGGCGAAGCGCCGGGATCGCGCCGTCGAGCGCGTCCGGGAACTTGTAAGCGATCGGATTCGAACCGAGTTCTGGGACGAGAGAAGAGAGAAAATGCTCGAGGCGCAGGTGGGCGCGATGCTCTCGGGAAACTCGACGCCGTATGACGTCGCCGAGCGCCTTGTGAAGGATTTTAAAGGTTAGGTTTTAAAGGATGGGCCCGGATTTCTTGACATTCCGGTGATATTTTTTTAAACTTGACCGTCGCGGCAGTTATTCCTACCTGACCTGTTAACTGACAACGTAAGAGCTTTTCCGGCGCCCAATCATCGAAGGAGATAGCCATGCTTCTCTCTCGCCAACTCATCCTCATCCTGTTATCTGTAATTGTCGCCGCCGGCGCGCTCTATGCCCAGCAGGCAGATCTGGTCGTGTCAAATGTCGCGGCGCCCGCTTCCGCGTCGATCGGATCGTCGATCACCGTTTCCTGGACAACGCAGAACGCTGGTGCGGCGGTCACCGCCGATTCCATTTGGTACGACGATATCTATCTCTCCCGAACCGTGGCGTACGATTCCACAACGGCGGTCCTGGTAGGATACTACGTACACACAACGCTTCTTGGTGCCGGGGCGAGTGAGCGTGACTCATCGCAGGCGTATATCCCCAGCGACAGTACCGGAAACTTCTACGTGATCGTCCTTGCCGACGCGTTTCATTTGATCCCTGAATCGAACGAGGCGAACAACGCCAATCATTCTTCGCTGATGTCGATCACGACCAACCGGCCCGATCTTCGCGTGACCGCCGTAACGGCCCCCTCCACGGCCACCTCGTCGCAGACGATTCAAATTACGTATAGCGTCATCAACCAGGGAACGGCGGCAATCGTCAACGGACAATGGTACGATCTTGTCGCACTCTCGTCGGATACGACTCTCGATACGACCTCGCAGCAGCTCGATATTTCCCGGGTGGACACGTCTCTGGCAATCAACGAGTCGTACACATACACGCGCTCTGTCACGCTTCCACCGGGACTGGGCGGGAGATACTACATCCTCGTCGCGACGAACCACATTAACCTCCTCACCGAATCGGACTATACGAACAACCTGAATCACTCCGCCTCGGTGGCAATCGATCTCAAGCGTGCGGATCTCATCGTCTCGAAAATCACCGGGGAACCCGCGTTACATACTGGGCAGATGTTCCATTTCAGCTATACCGTCGGCAATATCGGGGATACGAGCACGCGGTCACAGCCCTGGTCGGATGGCATCTATCTCTCGAAGGATTCGCTCATCGACACCACCGCGACAAATGTCGCCTTCCACTCAAACCCCGCCAATTTGGCTGCGGGGTCATCTCTTGTAGTAACCGACAGCTTCAGCCTCCCCTTTGGATTTCAAAACGGCACCTATCGTCTCATCGTTAAATGCGATTTCATCGATGAGATCAACGAATCGAACGAGAATAACAATATCGCGGTGTCGGGCCCCATCCCGTATCTCTTCACCGGACCCGATTTTGTTATCACGCAGGTTCAGGCCCCCGCCTCCATATCCTCCGGCAGCACTCTCGCGCTGAATTACACGATCCGAAACGCCGGAAACCAAAACTCTCCCGCCGTTTCGCGGAGGGACGGCGTCTATCTCTCGGCTGATCCTTCGCCCTCCTCGGATAGGACGTATCTGGGCTTCGTCACGGATGCAAATCCGATCCCCGCCGGCCAGAGCGTCCAGCGCTCCGGGACGTTTCCCATCCCTCTTGACCTCACCGGCACCTATTATGTCATCGTCGAAGCCGACATATACAGCACCGTTTCCGAGTACGACGAGTACAATAACAGCGGCGCTTCGTCCGCGATGAATATTACGCCGGGTCCCGGGCCGGATCTGACCGTGTCGTTGGTGACAACCCCTGCGTCGACTCTCAGCGGGCAGCCTTTTACCGTCGACTGGCAAATCACCAACAGCGGCACTGCATCGACGGGGAGCGGCACATGGTATGATCTTGTGTATCTTTCTAAGGATTCGACCGGGAGGACCGATCGGCTTCTCGGCTCGTTTGCGAACGTCTCCGCTCTTGTGGCGGGCGGCCACTACTCAAATTCCACTTCCGTCGTGATCCCCCCCGGAGACACGGGGAGTTCCCGCATCCTCGTCAGGACAAATCCGTACCCGCCGATACCTGAGTTGAACTACGACAATAACAAGAGATATTCCGGCGCGATTCAGATTACCGGGTGCAACGGGCCCGATCTGGTCGTTACTTCGCTCACCTACCCTCCCAGCGCTCAAAGCGGCCAGCAAATTGAGGTCACCTGGCAGGTCAAGAATATCGGCAGCAGTCCGACGACTGCCCCCGCATGGTACGACAACATCCGGCTTTCAATCGATACGGCCTACTCTGTCACGTGGAATCTCGGGCAATTCCAAAATCCGACGTATCTCGCGCCGGGTGTGAGTTACTCACAGACCGCAACGGTTAAGATTCCGCGTGATTTTAACGGGAACTACTATCTCTTCGTGGACGCCAATCTCAAGGGCCTCGGCAACCGCACCCAGCAGGAGTGCAACGCTTCCAACAACCGAAATCGCGGCACTGTCCCCCTCAGCGTCACGCTCTCTCCCTATCCCGATCTGCAGGTCTCTTCGGTTTCCCCGCCCGCGAATTTCTTTTCAGGCGATACGATCAAACTCAACTTCACGGTCCGGAACGCGGGTTTCGGAACGGCTGCCGGCACCTGGCAGGATGCGGTGTATATCTCCGCCGATACCGTGTTTGACAAGAATAACGCGCGGTTCATCGAGACGGTTCAGCACTCCGGCTCGCTTCTCCCGGACAGTTCTTATGCCGTATCGGTGTTCCTGCCGACACCCTTCGATGTGTACGGGCAGAACTATATCTACGTTTACACCGACGCGACGCGCCGCGTCGACGAGTACCTCTCCGAGAACAACAATGTCGGGCGCTCGAACCAGGTATCCGTGGCGCTCTCTCCGCCGGCCGACCTTGTTGTCTCCGCTATCTCATCACCGTCATCGGGCGCCTCAGGGAAGAGGGTCAATCTGAGCTGGACGGTGCGAAACCAAGGCGCGGGTCCTACCCGGAATCCCGGGTGGTACGACAGAATCTACCTTTCGCCCTCTCCCACGTTCGACAGCGCATCGGCAAAAGTCCTCGGCTCGTTTGTTTCCTCCCGTCCTCTGCTTCCCGATTCGTCCTACACACGCACGGACAGCGTCGTTTTGACGAATGGGGTTTCCGGATTGAACTACATTTATGTGCAGACCGACTGGACGAGCGATGTTTTCGAATACACCTTCGAAAATAACAACGTAGCGCGGAGCGCTTCAGCAATCAGTATCACGCTTTCACCCTGGCCGGATCTTCAGGTGGCATCGGTGTCGGCCCCTTCATCGGCAGCCGCCGGCGCGATTATTCCCATATCGTTCGCAGTCCACAATTCGGGTTCGGCCCCGGCCGCGGCGAGGCGCTGGCTGGACGGCGTATTCCTTTCCCCCTCAACCAGTTTAATCAAATCGAGCGCGGTGTTCGTGAAGGAGTACTTCCGTACAGATACGCTGCAGCCCGGAGCTTCCTATACGGTGACAGACCATATCGCCGTTCCGTCCTCTGCTCAAGGGACGCTGTATCTTCTCGTTCACACCGATTGGCTCAGCGACGTTTACGAAAACACCGATGAGGGAAACAATGTCGGAGCGAGCGGCGCGATCGACGTAGTTCCGCCGCCGCCGGCCGACCTCGCGGTTAGCTCCATCTCCGCCCCGGCCACGGCCGGAACCGGCCAGAGAATGCTGGTTCAGTATGCCGTGGAAAACCGGGGAGGCGCGACGCTGACCCCCTATTGGAACGATCTCCTGTATCTTTCGACCGACACGAATCTGAATCCCTCGACCGACATTTTTCTCGCGCGCGTCGCGCACGAGCAGGTGCTCGGAGCGGGCGGAAGTTACGGGGAGTCGGTTCCCCTGACCGTTCCGCAGGTGGCGGTGGGAAACTATTACGTGATCGTCAAGACTGACGAAAACCATTCCGTCAATGAGATCGACACCGCAAATAATGTTGTGCATTCGGGCGCTCCGGTCTTTGTCAACTTCATCCCGCCCCCCGATCTGGTTCCGGGCTCGTTGGTGTTCCCGCCGAGCGGGACGGCGGGCCAACCGCTCAAGATCGCCTGGACCGTAACAAATCAGGGCGCGGGGGCCACGCTCTCAACGTCATGGTTTGACGGACTCTATCTATCGGCGGATCAAGCGCTCGACTCCACCGATATCCTCCTCGCGACCCTGAAGCGGCTTTCCCCGCTCGGCCCGGCCGCCTCCTACACCGAAAGCCTGTACGTCGACATTCCCAATTATGTGGCAGGGAATCTCTATCTGATCGTCAAAACCGATACGAAGGACAGCGTTGAAGAAGGGGGCATGAAGTTCAACAATGTGCAGCGGGCGCCGATCAAGGTCAACCAGGCGCCGCCGGGAGATCTTATAATTGAAGTGATCAATGCGCCCTCGAGCGCCGTTCCGGGAGAAGACCTGACGGTTTCCTGGACGGTCCGGAATCTCGGGCCCGACACGGTGAGCGGGGAGATGACCGACGCGGTCTATGTCTCGCCTGATACGGCATGGAGCGTCGACGACCCCCTGCTCGGTGTCCTCAAGCGAGACATCAATATCGCTCCCGGCTTGACCGGACGGACCGAAATGAAGGTGAATCCGGCCAGGACATTCGCCCTCGACTCCATCGGCAACCTTTCGGATCCGCTGCCGGGGGTCGCCGTGGGCAACTACTATGTCATCGTACGCACCGATATCCGGAACAACATCCATGAAACAAACGATGCCAACAATACGGGGACTTCGGCTGCCCCTATGGCTGTCGACGTCCCCCGCCTTCAGCTCGGCGTTCCGGACAGTTCGTCGCTGGTGGAATCACAGCGAAAGTACTATAAGGTCGATGTAGGCGCAGGCCTTGACCTGCGCGTACGGCTCACCGGCAACCTGAGCGCGGCTTCGAACGAAGTCTATGTTGCCTATGGAAAGACCCCATCACCTGCAAGCTACGATTTCACCGGCTCGGAGCCCTTACGGGCGGATCAAGATGTGGTCGTCCCATCAACGCAGGCCGGGAGCTATTATATACTTGTGCTTGCGAGGCACGCGGGGGGCGCTTCCTCCGAGGGGATTACGATACGCGCGGATGCGCTCCCGTTTTCGATTACGAGCATCAGTCCTCCCGA
>DASQAZ010000162.1:0-5004 GCA_035635475.1 Bacteroidota bacterium
ACTCGTACACCTCGTACCCGTCAACGACGATTCCCGCCGGTTCGAACCCAACTCGTTCATTTAACGGCTCAATGGCCGGCTTGGAAACGCTCACGGTGTCGGTCCGTGCTTTTTTTTGAATATGCGCCGCGGTATCGATCACGCGGTCGCTGATTTCCTCCATCTTCATCTGGTCGTCGAAATAAACAAAGCCCGAGTTCACGCCGCAGCGGACGTGAAAGTGCCTGCGCATGGTCTTCACGTTCGCGTTGAAAAGTTCCAGGCCGTTGACGACCTCCCTCGCCGCGCGGACCGCCGCATCCACCGATGTAAAGCAGCTCATGACGCCGTCGGGAGTCCAGGTCGACTTCAGGCAGCCGTGCGCGCTCAGCTTCGTGTCGACGAAGCGCTTGTACGCGCCAAAATCGTGCGCGACCGCAGCCTGCTCTTCGCCCATTTTCAAGCCGGTGGAATCGACCACGTCGATGGAGAGAAATGCCAGATCCCTTCCCATCTCATCGAGCCGTCTCTTGGCCTCCGCAAAGTCCTTTAACAATTCCTCCCGGTCCTTCCTCTTTGCAGTTCTGATCTGCTCGAGCTTTTGATTGAGCGGAGAAAGAATGATCGTATTCTCCGAAAGGTTTCTCTGGGTCTTCCACGTTTCGAGGTTCGCCTTGTACCGGAGATATTCCGCCTGATTGTGAAAGCGTTCACCTGCCCGGCTAAGGGTGCCGCTGAACATGAACATGCCGACGATGATCATCAATTTTGTCATATCCTTCCCGCCGAATCTGGTCGGGATGTTGGATCGGACCGCCTCTTCGATCTTGCGTTCAAACGTGAGCGCCGAGCGCAGATAGGCATAGGAATTCGCCTCGTCGATGTAGGGGGCGACAAAGGTGAGAAGCACAAGGAGCATGATCGCGATCATCGCTCCCCCCAGCAGGCGTGAAACGATTGAAGAGAGATTAAGGAGGTGCGGCTTGAGTGATGTTTTTGAATCGTCCGGGTGCATCGAGCTTTTTACATGGTACAGAACGGAGGCTTGAAAGTCAAGAATGTTTTTGCACGAACACGCGCAGATGGGCTTCCACACTGCGCGCGAGTGCGGCAAGATGATAACCTCCTTCCAAAATTGAAACAATTTTTCCATTGCAGTTGCGGCCGGCCGACTCCGATATCAACACGGTGAGCTTTGAGAACGAATCTTCCGACAAATTAATATTCGCAAGCGGATCGTCCCGATGCGCGTCGAAGCCTGCGGAGATAATGATAAGCTCCGGCCGATACCGATCCAATGCGGGAAGGATTTCGCCCACGAAGGCATCCAGATATTCCTTCTCACCGCTTCCGGCGCTCATCGGGATGTTGAGCGTGTACCCTTCTCCTTCACCGCTTCCGGTTTCGGTGCGGCTTCCGGTTCCGGGATAAAATGGGTATTGATGCGTGCTGATGTAAAAAACCGACTTGTCTTCGTAAAAAATCTCCTGCGTGCCGTTGCCGTGGTGGACATCCCAGTCGACGATCGCGACCCGGCTCAGGCCGTGGCCCGCCTGGGCGTAGCGCGCCCCGATGGCCGCGTTATTGAAGAGGCAAAAGCCCATTGATTCTGCCCGTGTGGCATGATGCCCCGGCGGTCGGACGGCGCAAAAGGCGTTTTCCATCGCGCCGTTCAGGACAGCGGCCACAGCCGCGATCACTCCGCCGGCCGCCAGGAGGGCGACCTCATAGGAGTCTTTCGAGACCGGGGTGTCGCCCTGGTCGAGAATGCCACCTTGAAGGCAAGTCTCCCGGACAAAACGGATGTGGGCAGGCGTGTGAACCTTTGAGATCCAATCCTCCGACGCAGGCTCGATCGAAATGGGTTCAAGGATTGAAGCAAGCCTTACCTCCTTGAGGTGGGACACGATCGCCCGCAAACGCTCGGGGCGCTCCGGATGACCGGGGCCGGTCTTGTGATCGAGAAATCTTTCGGTGTAGACGAAACCGGTGCGCGATGCCATGTCACCCGGAGCCGCTCGCGAGGAGGAAAAGGAGGATGAGAAGATTAAGGATGTGTCCGGTGAAACAAAGTACGCATCGTACCTTGAGAACCGCGAGAAGCGAATAGATCAGGTACATGCCGATCAGCACCGTGCATATCGAAAGCGCGAGCAGACCGCTATAAAATACCGCCGACGGGAGACCGCCGCCGATGGCGGCAAAGAGCACGCCGAGGTAGTACGCAATCCCCAGGAGCGAGTTTGGCACTCCGAAGAGCCTCGCCTGCGGGCTATCGACGATTGACAGGCAGGAATCTCCGCTCATCCGGCAAACCGGCGGAATGAACCGCTGATCGGGTTTCATGAGCCGGTACGTGACGAGCGTAAAGTACAACGATATAAGGAAACCCGTGAGGGAACAAACAATCAATCCAAGGCGGACAGCCATGGATCAAAGATACCGATCGTTTCGGTTTCGGACAAGTCCGATCTCACCCGCAGACTTGCAATTGAACCCCAAGATTTTTACGTTGAATGAGGTGAAAAGCCGGTCTCTTGTACCGGATTCTCACTGGTGGGTTGCTGAATGACGAATGAGGTGAGCATCAGGACAGAGTTAGGAGGCGGACAATCGGCGATTCCAACGGGGCGGCCCCGATGATTGCCGACAGCCCGGTCGAGAAGCCTCTACGCGAGGCGCTGGGCGCAATCGTCGAAGGGAGAATCGTCAAGAGAGTTAAGCACGACCTTCTCCACGGCGGGAAAGATCTTACAGGGGTTTTTGTCGAGGAGCTTGCGAGGCGCGGATACCGACCGACAACCGTTGGAGAGGTGAACGTGGAGCCCGGAGAGCGTGTGCCGGCATTTCTCGTCGAAAGCGGCGTGGCCTACTTCGGGTGGGTGTTCTGGGAACAGTTCACATCGTGGAAAATCCGGAAATTGTGGGGCTCGGTTATCAAGAACAGCCGCGGCGATTGGGAAATTCAAATTCCCGCCACGCGAAAGACCACGATCTACGCCAACGAGTCGCAGAAGATCGAGATGGACATCGATCATCCGCCCGAATTTTGAATGAGCGGGCTTACCACAGGATCTCTCCGGGTCCCGATTTTACGAGGAGGGCGTCGATTCCCATCCAACGGCCTCCGCGGGCGAGGAAGACGACAAGCAGGCAGGCGATGATAAGCGCACCCCATGGAGTTCCGAAAAAATCCAGGGAGAATAGATTTCCCGTGGCTGCATGAAGGTTCAGGACCATGCCCATGCCAGCCAGCGAGGAGAGTCTCGTAAGGAGCCCCAGGAGAAGGGAGATGCCCAGAGACGTTTCGCCGAGGGCCAGGATCTTTGACCACGTACCCGCATAGGGAATTGCCACATATTCGAGATAGATCAATTGCGGGCCGCTGGCGTGCTCGTGGAAACTATTCAGCGATTTTATCAGCGGCTCCCGGCTGTTCAGCCATCCCTCCTGGATCTTGTCTACGCCGAGACTGAGGAAGAGGGCGCCGAGGACCACTCGCAAGATCAGAATCTGGATTCCCGATAACTTCATTGTCTGTTCCCGTCGGTTTGTTGAGCGTGGAAGATAGAAAAAAATATCGATTTTTAAAACATGATCATGCGGAGCTCATTACGTGATGAATGGCTCGTACAAAGGCCTTCTTGAGCTGGAGGATCACAGAGGCGGACGGCTGCGGCCGATTACGGTAGAGTTGGACAAAAGCGGCGCCGATCCGCAAGTTTCTCCCCAGCTCATTTCCCGCTACGGTTTGCGAAGTGCCTGTTTTCTTGAATGCATGACGAAGCCCGGCGGTGCCGGCGCACCCCAGGTCGCCGGAATCAAAAGTGTCAACGGACTCGACCCGGAGGAATGGAAGTATGTGGAGGACTTTGCTCACCGGACCGCCGTCGATCCCAGCGAGCGTATCAATCTGACGAAAGGCCCGACGGATGTTTCGATGCGAGTCATCGATCTGCTCTCTCCGATTGGGAAGGGACAGAGGGCTCTCATCGTTGCGCCTCCCCGCTCGGGGAAAACGATGCTGATGCAGGGCTTCGCCGCATCGATCACCCACAACCATCCGGAGATTCACCTGATGGTGCTGCTTGTCGATGAACGGCCGGAAGAGGTCACCGATATGCGACGAACGATCAAGGGCGAGGTGTTCGCCAGCTCGAGTGACAGTGATCGCGAAAGCCACGTTCGCCTGACGAAGATCATTCTCGAGTATGCGAAACGTTTTGTCGAAGTGGGAAAGGATGTCGTGCTGCTCCTGGACTCCCTGACGAAGATGGGCAGGGCCTTCAACGCAGTACAAAAGAGCAGCGGCAAGACCCTCTCGGGGGGCGTGGATAGCCGTGCGCTGGAAATTCCCAAGCGGGTCTTCGGCGCGGCGCGCGCCCTGGAGGGGGGCGGATCCCTGACGATTGTGGCGACCGCACTCGTCGAGACGAATTCGCGCATGGACGACCTGATCTTTCAGGAGTTTAAGGGAACAGGAAACATGGAGCTTGTTCTCGATCGCGATCTGGCGAACGAGAGAATTTATCCCGCGATCAATATCCCTGAATCCGGGACCCGGCGGGAGGAATTGCTTTTCGGCAGGGACACCGCCAGGTATCAGGCCCTTCGCCGCGGGCTCCACCGGATGAAACCGAAAGAAGCCATGCTGACTCTGCAGAAGGCCATCCAGCAATATCCCACGAATCGAGAGCTTCTGGATCGTTTCAACGCGAACCGCGAGTATTGAGTCCACACCCGAGGGCGAGAGCGATCCCGCAGGTTGACTTCCTTCCCGTGCTCATGTAATCGAATGGAACCGGGTACCTACAGACGGTCGCTTAAGTCGCCCGCTGGGGAGGAGTTCTTCGACCTTCTCTTCTTTCGGCCCGCCGCGTATTTACTCGTACGGCTGATTTCCCGGACTCCGATCACGCCGAATCAGGTTACCGGTCTTTCTCTTGCAGCAGGATTGGCGGCCGCATGGGGTCTTTCCTGGGGAAACCGGGCGGGGATGACATGGGGCGCGGTCCTCTACGCGCT
>DASQAZ010000163.1:0-8511 GCA_035635475.1 Bacteroidota bacterium
ATTGCCCTGAGACGCCAGACTTGCAATCCTCTGGCGAAGCGTCTCTCCGTCGACATACTCCATAACGATAAACTGCTGCCCGCCCTCTTCGGCGATATCATAAATGGTGCAGACGTGCGGATGATTCAGCCCGGACGCCGCTTGAGCTTCCTGGAGGAACCGGGCCTGCTCGGTGCTGTTGGCCGTCAGATGGTGCGGAAGGAATTTCAGAGCGACGGTGCGCTTGAGCTTGAGGTCGTCGGCTTTGTAAACGACGCCCATGCCGCCCTCGCCGAGTTTTTCGAGGATTTTATAGTGAGAGACAGTTTGGTTGATCATGTGTTAATCAATCGCTGGGAGAGAGAAACCCGGGGGACGGAGGAAGTCTCTTGCTCAAAAGAAACCTTTTCCGGCCACGATTTTGTACCCTCCAACGGTGATCTCTTCGCTGGTAACGACGTGTCCTCCGGTGTCTTTCTCAAGTTGCATCTTCCACTGGTAAACCCCCGCGAAGGTGTGCTCGAGCTTATCCTTCAATGCGTCGAAAAGGCCCCCTCGTTCGTACTCGTCGGCATCGTGTTTAGAGTCCCAGATGGTAACAGATATGACCTGAGTCTTCTCCTGAACGTTCTCCGTGAGACATGCATAACGGCAACCTTCTACCTTCCGAAGCGCAGGGAGGACTTCCTCTCGATATATCTGTACGAATTCATCGAGTTTCTCCTCGCGGACCTGGGGTGAGACGATGCGGACGAACATTGAGGAAGACCGATCCTGCGCCGGAGGACGTGAATCTTCTGCCGCAGTCACTTCATACGATTTCACAACCGGCTCTTCGGGAACGGGTTCGTACTGCAGCGTCAAATCCTCCGATAGTTGAATCTTCCACTCGGAGCTGTCGGCGAGGAACGGAGAGACCTCACGCAGAAGCTCTTTGAACTTACCGACCTTCTCATACACCTCAGCCCGGCCCCGGTCGTCCCAGAGCGTCATGGAGATGCATTCCTCCGGATGCCGCTCGCTCTGAATCAAATTTGCAAAAAGGCATCCTGTCACCCCCCGAAGAGCCGGAATCACCTTCTCAAGATACATACGACGGAGTTCCGGCAGGTGTTCGGGTTTTACTCGGACTTGAACCAGCCTCATATACATGGCTTGTCCCTCCTTTCAGTTCTCGCTGCCAAATGGAAATATGAAAATCGTCCGGATCGGGCTGGTAACGAGCCTGTTGCCGAATTCCAGACACAACCCGCATGCTGCTGCGACATCAACCTTGATCGCGCTCCCCCCCCACGTGCAGCCGTTGATGCGTACCTTGAGGGGAGATACCCCCTTTCGGTCGAACCATCCGCCCGACGCGGCCCAATAGCCACCGCCGAGCGCGCGTATCGTGTAAACCGAATTGCACGTCTTGACGATCATGCAATCTCCGACATGAAAATTCGCCTTCTCAACATGCTGGAGATGCGGCACATGCTCTACGAGGGTCGAGAGGGTCACGCGCTGCATACGCTCCTACCCCGTCGCCTTGACGACGAGAATCGTGATATCATCGCTCTGCTGTGTTCCTTTGGAAAACAGCTTGACCTCATCGACGACCTTTTGCAAAAGGAAGTCCGCGGGACCCTGACCGTGCTGCGTCACGATCGCCGCGATTCGTTCTTCACCGAAGAAATCGCGAGCGCCGTTTTGTGCTTCATTCACGCCGTCGCTGTAGAAAAGAATGCAATCGTTCGGCTGCATCCCGACGGTGCACTCCTCGCAGAGAATCTCGTCTGTGAAGTTTAGCGGCATCCCCTTCACGGTTAAAACTTGCGTTGAGCTGTCCGCGCTTCGAAAGATCAGAGGATAACACTGGCCGGCATTCGCGATTGTCACCGATCTCGTTCCGGCGTCGACGACGGCAAGCAGCATGGTAATAAACGACTTCCGCGGGATGCTTCCCCGGAGTATCCGGTTGCTCTGCTTGAGATGGAAGCTGGGAGACGGATTCTGGAGCGCATGCGCATAGAGGATGCCCTTGCCGAGGGTGGCAAGAAGCGCGGCGGGCAGCCCCTTCCCCGCTACGTCGGCGACAACCACCTCATACCGGTTGTCATCGAGCCGGATAAAATCGTAGAAGTCGCCTCCGATCTCATGGGCCGGGATGGTCCTTGCCGCAAACTCAAAGTTCGTTATCTGGGGAACCTGCTTGGGCAGCAGGTTCATCTGAACCTCGCGGGCGGCGATGAGTTCCTTCTCCATCGCCATCTTCTTCTGTTCCTCGGCGTAAAGACGGGCATTTTCAAGAATCTGACCCGATTGGGCCGCGAGGATCGAGAGGAGACGTTTGTCATCCTCCGAGAATGTGTTAACCTCCTTCTTATTGAAGACCGCCAGAATCCCCACCAGCCTGTTCTTGACGAGCAGCGGTACGCACAACACGGAGCGCAGCGTGCCATCCACGGCAATACCGGAGAACCGCGGATCGGTCTTGATATCGTTGGAGATGAGCGGTTTTTTATTGATCATCATCCAACCCAAAACATTTTGATTGAGATGGAACTGCTTGTGATTGGTGGTGGAATCCTGCGCGCGAATAAACGTTTTCATCTCGGTAGGTGCGACTTCGTCGACCAGCGTGATCATCCCCTGCTCTCCCTTTACAGCCCGCACGGATCGCTTTACGACATTTTCGATCACCTCGTCCAGGCTCATCGTGGAACTGATGACCCGGGCAAGATCATTGAGAATTGAAAGCTCGTCGACGGCTTTGCGGAGGCGCTGGTTCTCCTCCCGAAGCTGCACCATTTCTTCCATGTTTTCCTGCTGGACCTCTGAAAAGAGCCGGGATAGGGGTGACAGTTCAATAATTTAGAGAATAGCCCCGCCAAACACAACCACCCGCGGGAGCCCGCGCTATCCCAATTTGCCGGCGTTTATCCTCAGTTTGAGCTCGTTCCCATCCCGCTTCGCGGGACGTGGGAAGGTATATTGCGTCCGCGCCGTTGCAGGGTCGATTCGTAGACTTTCTCGACGGCATCGACCATCTTGTTTACGGTGAATTGCCGCAGGAGTAGTTCGCGGCCCTGGCGCCCCATTTTTCGGCGCAGAATCTGGTCTCCCGACAAAGATAATAATCTTTGAGCGAGCTCCGAAGTATCTCTCTCCGGAACAAGAAATCCCGTGAGCCCGTCCCGTACCATTGCAGCGACATCCCCGACGCGGGTGGCCACGACGGGTAGTTCCTGCGCGAGAGCCTGCAGGACGGCGAAGGGAAAGGTCTCTCCCCCGCCCTCAATGGAAGCGTGTGCGTAGATATCAATTGCGGAGTAGATCGCCGGCAGATCGTCGCGGAATCCTGCGAAGACAATCTCCCTGTAGATCCCAAGGCTCCGAGCGAGCTCGAGCAGCCGCTCCCGCAGTTCGCCGTCTCCGACGAGAAGAAGCCGTGCATTGGAATTGCGGTTTCGAACGGCTTCGAAGGCTCGCAGAAGGAATTCGTGTCCTTTGAAAGGCACGAAACGAGCGACGTTTCCGATGACCGCGTGCGTTTCGTCGAGACGGAACTCCGCGCGGATCTTCGACCGGAGCGTTTCGTCCGTTCGCATCGAATCGGGATCGACTCCGAGATGAACGACGGAAATTCTTCCCGCAGCTATCCGATCCTTCCGAACCATCATCTCTTTCACGGGGTCGCCATCAACGATAAAATGGTCCGTGGCTGCTGCATTCCGCAGCCAGTGGGTCAGATTATGCCGCAAGGAATGAAAACTGTGGACGTTTGTAACGTGGGCCGCTCCCGACAGCCGCGCGGCGAACGCCCCTGCCGTCCGGTCATAGTTGCTATTCGTGTGGACGATCTGGATTCCGCGTTCGCGGATGATGTCTCGGAGCAGGAGGATATGCCTGAGCAATTGGCCCTGACCGGGGAAGTCGAGGGCCCGGACAGGGAGCTGCGCCTCTTGGCACTTCTTATAGAGTAGGTTCCCCGGCTTGCAGACAACCAGGATGTCGTTATGACGGGACTGAAGCGCTCTCGCCAGCTCGAGGACGTAAAATTCCCCTCCGCCGTAGATGTCTGTGGAGTTCGTGAGGAGGATTCTCAGGGTGCCCTTCGTAATAAAAAGGCGTTCTCCTCGAACCGTGCGAGAAGAACGCCTGATAGAAACTCAGACAATTTATGCCGGAACGGATTCCTTCTTCTTCCCGGCGAAGATCATCGCGGCGACTGCTCCCGCGATCAGCAGCTTAACCGTGTCAAGACAGAACCACTCGATTGACAGCGACACCGGGATCGGATGCATTGCATATTCCGCAAAGGCGGCGGGCAGCGCCATCATCAGGGCGATGTAGAAGCCGTACCGCAACCCTTCCGCTATCCCCTTCCCTTCATATCCCTTCGAGAAGATGAACACAAAAAAGTACGCATAGAAAAGACCGATGACCCAGAAAATCCAGATTTTTTGGTCTTCCACAGTGCGATAGAGTCCCGGAACCGCGCTCCGTATCGCCTCGTACGTGGAATTCAGAATAATAACGTGGGTGAGAATATCCATGATCTGCATGACAATGTAAACGACAATAAAACCGATCCAGACTTTTTTGCTCATACTTCCTCCGCTGGAAGTGGTTCAAATTGTGAATTAGTCGAACAATCCGGGGTTATCGTACAAAACAATAAGCTGAAAGTCAAGCCACCGGATTCAGTCGATCTGATACTGTTCGACCTTCCTTCCCCCGAGGAGATCATTGTATTGATTGATTTTCTTATTTGAGGCAAGCGCAAGGTCGAGCTCTGCGACCGCAATGCCCGCCTCATCCTCGCCGAGACGTGCGAGTATCTCCCCCTGGGGAGAGACGATCTCGCTCTTCCCGATATATCGCAGCTCAAGACCGCCCCGGTCTTCCCGGCCGACGCGATCGGCGGTGGCCGCAAAGACTCGGTTCTCGAGGCATCGCGTGACCATTGCATCGGGACAGTGAGGTAAGACCAGGTTCGACGGATGGACGATGAGTTGAGCGCCCTTGAGGGCGAGGGTCCGTGCGCTTTCGGGGTAAATCCAGTCGAAGCAGATCATAATTCCGATCCTGCCAAACGGCAGATCAAAAACCGGAAAACCAAGATTTCCCGGGGCAAAGAAGAGGTTCTCTCTATTATAGAGGTGAACCTTTCGATAGACCCCGATAATCCCGGATGGGCCTGTCAAAACCGCAGAATTGTAAATCCGATCGGCTCTCTCGGCAAAACCATAAGCGACGAAGCACTTCTTCTTCCTTGCGAATTCAGCGATCGCCTGAAATGTGGATCCCGTGGACGTCTCGGCAAGCTGATCCGCTTCGCGCCGATCGGCGAAGTTATAGCCCGTATTAAAAAGCTCGGGAAGGACGTAGAGATCTGCCCCGGACCTCCCCATCAAGTCCAATGCCCCGGTTACGTTGGATGAAACCTCCCCGAAGACCGGGTCTGTCTGGACGACCGCTACGCGCACCGGAGGCTCCCGCGAATAGTCCGATCCCGATCAAGTCCCCGATGACCAGATAGTGCATGGTACTGCCGCATGTTCTCTCGGTGAATGAAGGCCTCTTCGATGTTCAAACGGTCTAATTCTGGCGTGCGCCAACCTGCGTCTCCGGCGGTTTGACGATTACCGCGGGGATATCCAGGCCTTTAACCTCACGGTTGAACGCCGTGAGACCGGATTCGAGAATGCGATTGTAGCGGGCAAGCTGCGCGTCGACCTTTGCCGCGAGCTCGGCAAAGACATCGTACGACTGCCTGGTCGGCTTCGAATCGGCGCTGCCGACAACTGCGGATAATGACGCCAGCTTGTCGTTGAGCTTGATGGGATAATTAAGGGCGTCCTGCCCGCTTTTTATTTTAACCTGGACGAGCTCCTCTTCGACGCTCTTGAGCTGGTCGTTGATCCGTTTCGCGGAGTCGGCCACGACTTTCTTCGACGGGTGTTTCTCCAGGCGCTTCACCAGGTCTTCGGTTTGTCTGCGGATATCCCGAATCGTGTTGACCGCTTCATGGGCCGATGATATCTTGTCCCGGATTTTAATCAGAAAATCGAACTGCTCCTTAAAGTCGTCCGCCGCCGTGCTGAGAAGGGGATTCTTCTTGATTGCAAATGCCTGAGTCCAGTTTTTCGCACCGTGCCTGAGCCGCACCTGATAGTTCCCGGGAATTGCGACGGGACCCTCAAGCGATCCGCCCCAGAGGATGGCGCCCGGCACCTTGACGGCATCCGCATAACGCATATCCCAGACGAACCGGTTCATTCCCGAATCTGCGGGGATGTTTGGACCCTCTTCCGGAGCCGCCCCGGGGCCTTCGCCCTGATTCGTCTCCTTCTTCTCTTCGCGATGGGTAAAGGATTTGATCAGGTCGCCCTTCTGATCCAGAAATTCGAGTTTGACGGAATCCTTCTCCGCAGGTTTGTGCTTCAGATAGTACAAGACGAGGACACCGTTTGGCGCGTTCTTACCGATAGCTGCGCCCGGGCGATCAAAGGAGCCCCCTTCCATCCGATACGCATCGCGCGGCCGGAAGAGGTGCATATCGGACCGGGCGATCTCATCATTCATCTGGTAGAGGGGCGTCAGGTCGTCGAGAATCCAGAACGATCGGCCGTGCGTCGCCACGACAAGGTCCTTTTCACGCGTCTGGATCGCAATGTCGTGAATTGGTGTCACGGGCAGATTTGTCTGGAGCGGCTGCCAGTTCTCCCCATCGTCGAACGATACATAGATGCCCCGCTCGGTCCCCGCATACAGCAGGCCTTCCCTATTGGGATCTTCGCGCACCGCATGAGCAAACTCATTTTCGGGAATCCCTTTTACAATCTTCTTCCACGATCGCCCGAAATTCGTCGTCTTGAGGATGTACGGCTTGAAATCGTCCAGCTTATACCGGGTCGCCGCGACGTATGCGGTTCCGGAATCATGCGGCGAAGCATCGATGATGCTGATGAGCGCCCACGCGGGTATCTCCGAAGGCGTTACGTTCTTCCATGTCGCTCCATCGTCCTGAGATACATAGATCAAGCCGTCGTCGGAACCCGACCAGAGGACGCCTTTCTTCGCGGGTGACGCCGCGAAGCTGAAGATCGTGCCGTAGTACTCCACGCTCGTGTTGTCTTTTGTGATCGGGCCGCCGGAAGAACGGAATTTCGCCGTGTCGTTGCGCGTGAGATCGGGACTGATGATTCCCCAGCTCATCCCCTCATTGGTGGTCTTGAAGACTTTGTTCGCCGTTGCATAGATTACCTTTGGGTCGAATTTTGAGACGATGATGGGATAAGTCCACTGAAAGCGGTATTTGGCGGCGTTGGCCCCTCCCCCCATGGGATTGTCGGGCCAAGGCGAAACGTCCTGCTCCTGTCTCGTCCTGCGGTCATATCTTGAGAGGTAACCGTCGTAACTTCCGGCGTAGGTGATGTTCGGATCTTCCGGGTCGGGGGCAATGTACCCACTCTCGCCTCCACCGACGCCGTACCAATCCGATCGACCGATCCCGAAGCTGGTCGTCCTGCTCGAAATCTTGATGGTGCTGTTGTCTTGTTGAGCTCCGTAGACCCCATATGGAAAATCATTGTCGAGGGCAACATGATAGAACTGCGCGGTCGGAATGTCCTCCTCGGTCCACGTCTGCCCGCCGTTGAAACTCACGCTCGCTCCGCCGTCATCGCCCGTGATCATTCTCATCGGATTGTTCGGGTCGATCCAGAGGTCATGGTTGTCGCCGTGCGGTACGGAGATATTCGTCAGCGTTTTTCCGCCGTCGATCGACTTATGAAACTGGACGTTGAGGATGTAAACGGCCTCGGGGTTCTTGGGATCCGCATAGACATGCGAGTAGTACCATGCGCGCTGCCGGAGCCGGCGGTCGTCGTTCACCCGATTCCAGTTCTTGCCCGCATCGTCGCTCACGAATAACCCGCCTTCCTCCGCTTCGATGCTCGCCCAAACCCGGTTCGGTTTTGCCGGCGACACGGCAATTCCGATTTTGCCCTTCAATCCGTTCGGCAATCCTTTATTCCCGGATAGATCGGTCCAGTTGTCTCCGCCGTCCGCCGATTTCCAGAGCCCGCTTCCGCGCCCGCCGCTCGACATGCTCCAGGGATTCCGGCCCGCCTGCCACATCGCAGCGTACAGGATCCTCGGATTGTTCGGATCGATCGCCAGGTCAACGGCTCCCGTGCTGTCGTTCTTGAAGAGAATCTTCTGCCATGTCTTGCCCCCGTCTCTGGAGCGGTAGACGCCGCGCTCCATGTTCGGTCCGAAAACGTGCCCCAGCGCGGCCGCGTAGACCACATTTTCGTCCCTGGGATGCACGCGGATCTTGCTGATCGTCTGGGCATCCTTGAGCCCGATGAACTTCCATGTCTTGCCCGCGTCGTCGGATTTATAGACCCCCTCTCCGGGCATCGCATTCCCGCGGATACAAGCCTCGCCGGTTCCTGCGTAGATAACATTCGGATCCGATTCGGCTACGGCAAGAGCCCCCACGATTCCGATCTTCAAAAAACCGTCGGAGACGTTCAACCA
>DASQAZ010000164.1:0-1986 GCA_035635475.1 Bacteroidota bacterium
GCTTCCTGGGTTCAACTGAAGCGAGCCCGTGACGGCCAGATTATTTGCGCTTGCATTTCGCCCCTCGAAGCGTCCTTCGCGTATACCGCTCCCATGCTGAAATCCGGCGCTGTTCAAGCCGTTGACAATCGCCGCGCTGTATGTGAGGGACGATGCGGACAGGGTCCCGTAGAAACCGACGCCCAGCTCCCGCCACGTGGCGGGGATAACATAGGTTTCAACCTGGGATCGCTCATTGACGTTGAAGCTTGTGGGCAAGTGGTTTTCATTCAGTATGCCGAGGCGCGGCAAGAATAGGCCCGCGGTGATGTAATGGTCCGGGTCGATCGAGAATTTGACATAGGCCTGTTCGAGGGCGATTTCGCCGCCATCATGACCGCCGCCGACTTTCGCGTCCTCCATCTCCAGCTCGCTGAAGAACGCAATTTCCGGAGTGAACCGATGGCCCACGAAGATCACCACGCGTTCCAAATCGACGTGCGCGGTCTCTTGCCTCACATCTCGCCGGTAGAGGGCATTCCCATAGCCGCCGATCGTGGTTGAGGCAGTCACTCCCTGCCCCTCCCGGCTCAGCGAATCCTCCGAGGTGGTCGTTGATTTCTGTCCGAACGATAGACGTGCAGTAGAGATTAGAAACAGGGCGACCAGAAGGAATCGAATCACAGAAATGCGAAAACCGGTTACAGACTGTATTGTTTAGAATTAGACTAATTCTAAACAATAGAACGATAAAATCCAAATCAGGGACGTGAGTTCTCGTCTCACGAAACAGCTCCATCTCACTCCCCCGTCAACGGCCTCCGCGCGGACGGGTTTGCCGCGATGACGAGTACAAACTCCCCCCGGATGGCGTGTGTCGAAAAATGATCCAGTACCTCTGCGATATTCCCCCGGACAATTTCTTCAAACTTCTTGGTAAGCTCGCGTGCCACCGCGATCTCACGGTCGCCCACCACGTCCCGCAGGTCCCTGAGCGTCCGCAAGAGACGGTGCGGCGATTCATACAAGATGATCGTTTGATGTTCATCCCGGAGCCGTTCGAGCTTCGTTCTCCGGCCTTTTTTAACAGGAAGGAAGCCCTCAAATGTAAACCTGTCCGTTGGCAGTCCGCTGACGATAAGTGCCGGCAGAAAGGCAGATGCCCCGGGCACAGGCTGCACGGGAATCTGTGCCTTGAGCGCCGATGATATCACCCTGAGCGCGGGATCGGATATTCCGGGCGTACCCGCGTCGGAAACGAGGGCGACGGAAAGTCCGGATTGAAGCTTGGCGATCAATTCGGGGGTCCGGCGGGCTTCGTTGTAGCTGTGATAGCTGATTAACGGCTTGCGGATGGCATAGTGATCGAGGAGGACTCTCGTTGTCCGCGTGTCTTCGGCGGCCACGATGTCGACTCCGGAGAGGATCCGGACGGCGCGAAGCGAGATATCCTCCAGGTTGCCGATCGGAGTGCTGACGATGTACAGCGTGCCGCCCTCAACCGCCTCGTTCATGGGTTTGCGCGCTCAGATCCCCCAGTCGCGGGGATACCGGAAATCGATGTTGACGGTGCGGTGGGAAACTTTCGCTATGATCGGCGGGCGGCGTTTGAACTGGTTTCTCTGCACGAGTTGCCTGACTTTCTCGATGAAATGTTCCTCGAAACCGAGCTCATTCAGCTCCTCATCGTTGCGGCGCTCGTCGATCATCGCATAGAGGAGCCGGTCGACCAGCTTGTACGAAAATCCGAGCTCTCCTTCGTCCGTCTGGCCGGCCCAGAGGTCGGCCGTCGGTTTCTTTTCCACGATCTTCTTCGGAACACCCGCCGCCTCCGCCAGCTGCCAGACCTGTGTCTTATAGAGGTCTCCCAACGGGTTGATCGCGCAGGCGGTATCGCCGTACTGTGTGCCGTAACCGAGCATCACCTCGGTCTTGTTGCTCGTCCCGATCACGAGAGCCCGCTCCCGGGCGGATAGGTCGTAGAGAATGATCATCCTCTCGCGCGCC
>DASQAZ010000165.1:0-27725 GCA_035635475.1 Bacteroidota bacterium
TCAAGGCGAAGGTGAATAACGCGAGCCAGACGCCCACAGGCAGTGTCGCCTTCTTTGATGGCGCTACATCGTTGGGCAGCATATCCCTGACAGGCGATAGTGCGCAGGTGAGCACGGCAAGCTTAGCGGCCGGAAGTCACACGATCAAGGCCGTCTATAGTGGTGACAGCAACTTCAAGAGTGACAGTACGACTGTTACGCAGACGGTCAACCAGGCGGGTCCGACTGTCACTTTGAACTCGAGCCTCAATCCATCGACCTTCGAGCAGAATGTCACATTTAAGGCGAAGGTTAATAACGCGAGCCAGACGCCCACAGGCAGTGTCGCCTTCTTTGATGGCGCTACATCGTTGGGCAGCGTATCCCTGACAGGCGATAGCGCGCAAGTTAGTACGGCTTCTCTGAGCGCCGGAAGCCATGCGATCAAGGCTGTGTATAGTGGTGACAGCAACTTCAAGAGTGACAGTACGACGGTTACGCAGACGGTCAATCAGGCAGGTCCGACTGTCACGCTTACGTCGAGTCTAAACCCATCGACATTCGAGCAGAATGTAACGTTTAAGGCCAAGGTCGATAACTCAAGTCATACCCCGACAGGGAGTGTCACATTCTACGACGGTGCGAGTTCACTCGGCAATGTTTCACTAACAGGCGATAGTGCGCAGGTGAGCACGGCAAACTTAGCGGCCGGAAGTCACACGATCAAGGCCGTCTATAGTGGTGACAGCAACTTCAAGAGTGACAGTACGACTGTTACGCAGACGGTCAACCAGGCAGGTCCGACTGTGACTTTGAACTCGAGCCTCAATCCATCGACCTTCGAGCAGAATGTCACATTCAAGGCGAAGGTGAATAACGCGAGCCAGACGCCCACAGGCAGTGTCGCCTTCTTTGATGGCGCTACATCGTTCGGCAGCGTCTCGTTGACTGGAGACAGCGCGCAGGTGAATACAGCAAGCTTGTCGGCTGGGAGCCATACGATAAAGGCAGTGTACAGTGGTGACAGCAACTTCAAGAGTGACAGTACGACGGTTACGCAGACGGTCAACCAGGCGGGTCCGACTGTAACTTTGGTCTCGAGCCTCAATCCATCGACGTTTGAGCAAAGCGTCTCATTCAAGGCGAAGGTTAATAACGCGAGCCAGACGCCCACAGGCAGTGTCGCCTTTCTTGATGGCGCTACATCGTTGGGCAGCGTATCCCTGACAGGCGACAGTGCTCAAGTGAGTACCGCTAGCCTATCGGCAGGAAGCCACACGATAAAGGCAGTGTACAGTGGTGACAGCAACTTCAAGAGTGACAGTATAACGATAGCGCAGATGGTGAATAAGGAGCCCACGACGAGCGTGTTGACCTCCTCACTGAATCCGTCTATTTTCGGTCAGAGCGTAACATTTAAGGATAGCGTGCACGGCTCAGTGCCCGACGGCGGTATCGTGGTATTCAAGTTTGACGCGGTTGTCCCGGGAGACTCCGTCGCCTTGAACGGCAGCGGCGTAGCGACGCTGACATTATCGACGTTGACCATCGGTTCCCACCTGATCCAGGCCTTCTATGGCGGGACGGGTAATTTCGACACGAGTCGTTCGAACTCAGTGTCTCAGATCGTCAAGCCCGACTCGTTTACCATCACTGCCTCTGCCGGCCCAAGCGGCACGATCTCTCCAAGCGGGGCCGTGAAAGTCGCGCGTGGTGCTAGTCAGATGTTCTCGATGAGCCCGAACGGCGGATACCACGTGGATACGGTTTTTGTCGACGGGTCCCGCGTCGATTCAACGAGCAGCTACACATTTCAAAGCATGGCGGCGAACCACACGATTCATGTTACCTTTGCGCAAATCAACTTCCCGCCGACGGCCGCCCGGTTAACGTTACCGGCCAATCGGGATACTTTCAACATTGCAAGTGTGCCAACGCCATTGAACTTTATCTGGCAAGCCTCAACAGATCCAAACAATCAGGATACCTTGCTGTACGCCCTCAAAGTCAGTGGCCCCGGGCTCGATACCACGGTCAGCGGTTTGAGTGGGACGAGTAAAGCCCTCGATCTCACTTCACGTCTGCAGGCAGGCGCGTCGTACTTATGGACGGTTTCCGTGACCGACGGCCACACGGTGGTTGCATCGCCGGATACATTCTCGTTCACCATAAAGGTTACCCTCGGGGTAAATGATGGAAGGAACAGGATACCGAAGGATTATGCACTGTATCAAAATTATCCGAATCCGTTCAATCCATCGACCAGGATCCAGTTTGATATCCCCCACGAATCGGTCGTTACAATGAAGCTCTACAATCTTCTCGGCGAGGAGATGGCCACATTGGTTGATCATCAGACGATGGGCGCTGGAGTGCAAGTAGTCGCGCTGGATGCTTCGCATTATTCTTCGGGAATATACTTCTATCGACTTTTTGCCGACGGACCAAACGGCAAAACATTCGTAAGTCTTAAGAAGATGACTTTATTGAAGTAGGGACATACCGGTCAAATACTTCGTCTATCGACCGGATTCGCCCTATTGAAGTTTCGGGCTTCAATTGTACCCCCTTGAGCACCTACCTCAAGGGTAGGTGTTTACCTACCTCATTTTTAGAACTTTACCCCATTGTGTAACAAATTCCGCGAGTGTACATTGGATGGCAACAGGTCTTCGATAACCCGATAAGGTCGGATATCTCTCTCTGAAGTAATTACTTTCACGCGCCCTGGGGAGGAGGGCGCGGGGAAGTGGGGGGCGGTTGGGCGTCATCGGACACTCCCGTCGTTGACCTGACACCAAGTTCACACGATCTCCTCAGCACTCCCGAACCATTGGCGGCCCGTGGCGCCACAGAAGAGTTCCTCAATCGCCGTTTACCACTGTCCCCGATGTTGATCGACGTGTCTGGGTAGCATCCAATCTCTCACCAGCACCTTTTCTGAAGGAGGATTTATGAACAAGCACGCCCGCGCCCCGTTCATTGCAATCGCGATGGTTGTTTTTGTCGCCGCAATTCTGTTACTTTGTATTCGTTTTGACTGGAGAATAAATGCCCAGACGAGTCTGCAACTTACCGGCCGCGAAAATCACGCGATCGCCCTTGCTGATGCTTCGAAGCTCACCGCTAATTTCCGGGCTTCGGCGTCCCCGGGCAGTGTTCTCGGAGAGGCCTTCGGGCGTGATGCGGTCCAAGGCATCTTGAACCAGGCGAACTGCGTCGGAGTACGAATTTACTACGGAAGAAAAAGCGACAGCACTCCGGTTCTGGTCCTTGTAGGGGTGGACGCCTCCGGCAGCGACCTCACGGCGGGCGTGCTCCTCGAGTCGGGTTTCCCGTGTCCTCCGTTTTGCCCGTCGTTGAGTCCACTAATCCATTGACAACGGGCGTTCTGGATTTGAAATTTCCGGCCATTGCCTACATAGACGTTGCATCCAGCTTCTTGCCGTTGGGCGTCGGCCTGTTTCATTGGCGCCGACTTGCGAAGGAGAAGCTCATTTTCTTCCTCTTCACCACTATTGCTTTGATCACGGAGTTGGTGACTTTGCGAATGGCACTGAGCGGGATACAGAACCTTTGGGTGCTCCAGCTCTACAACCTGATAGAGCTGATCCTGATGTTGGTGGTATTCTCTGCCTGGCAAAAGAGAAGGGCGCTACGGGTTGCCTACTGGCTGATGGGGTCCCTTTTCATCATCTTTTGGATCGCGGCAAAGTGGACGGGCCTGGAGAAGTTCGATGAACCCACGCTCTACACCCACACCGTTTCGAGCACTATTTTGGTGGTGATTGCGACGATGACGCTCCTCGATCTCATCCGCAGTGAAGAGGTCGAACTTCTCAGGGATATGCGATTCTGGGTCGCCTCCGGGGCGCTCCTGTACTTTGCAGGAAATATCATGCTCTTTCTCCTGAGCGGACGGATCGCAATCTTGGGCATTAACGACGCCATGACAGTCTATTCAATCCACTGGAGCATCGATTCAGTGGCGAATGTTCTTTATGCGGGGGCCTTCTTATGCATGGATCGACAGGTAGCTTAGATTTTTGGTGGATGCTGCTGGTGGGAACGACAGTGGGACTGACCCTCGGGCTCGGCCTCATCGTCTCGGTTCTCATCTCCCAGCGCACCAAGCTCAAACTGGAGCGTGAAAAACTCGCTCTCGCCCGTGCGAGTGAGAAAAAGTACAGCGATCTATTCCACAACGTCTCCGACATCGTCTACGTCCATTCACTGGACGGCGCCATTCTCCAGGTCAGCCGCGCAGTGACGCGGCTCCTCGGCTACAGCAGCGAAGAGCTGGTTGGAAGATCGGTGAGGGAATTCGTCAGGCCAAGATATCGTGAGGCATTCGATTCGTACTTGCGCCGGATCTCGACCTGGAAAAGCGGAGAAGAACTCGTGGGGATTCTTCCCCTCGCATCCCGACGGAACGGGGAATTATACCTCTTCGAATTCAGAAGCTCGCTCATTCAGGAAGACTCCCGCATCATTGCTGTCCGGGGAATTGCGCGGAACGTGACCGACCGGATGGCCCATGAGCGCGATCTCAGGCGGAGCGAGCGCCGCACAAGCGCTTTGCTGGTTGAATCGAGGCTGATGCAGGATAACCTCGCCCTGCTTTCGCGCGAGATTCTAAAAGTACAAGAGGAGGAACGCCTCAGGGTCAGCCGTGAGCTCCACGACGACATGGGTCAGATCCTCGCCGCGATCACCGTGAATCTGGAGATTGTCAGTAGAGACCTCTTGCGTGATCAAGTTGTAGTCAAGAAACGCATCGCAGACACGCGAGTGCTGATTGACCAGGTTTTCGAGTGCGTCCGGCGATTCCTGAGGGAGTTGAGACCCGAAACCATCGATCAACTTGGACTTCTGCCTGCGATCCGGCAGTATGCTCATGAATTCACGGATCGTACGGGCATTGAAGTGGTGCTTAAAGAACACCAGGTTGTCGAGAAACTCGGCAGCGAACAGAAACTCGCACTTTATCGAATCGCCCAGGAGAGCCTCACCAACACTGCCAAGCACGCCCACGCACAGTGTGTCACGATCGCGATATCGAAGGAAAACCATAGTGTCATCGTCGAGATCCAGGATGATGGCGAGGGTTTTGACCAGACCGGGAATCGGCGCCCCGAGCCTTCGACAAACACACACCTCGGCCTCCTCGGCATGCGTGAGCGCGCGAGCTTGGTTGGCGGCGAATTCTCTGTCCAATCGCGGAAACTCAAGGGTACTTTGATCCGCGTGAGTCTTCCACTGCAAGAGGCGTTAAACCCAGAGCACGTGGCAAATTAGCATCGGAATGATAGCGTAAGATGGAGACAATTTCAGTTCTGCTTGCGGACGACCACACGATCTTTCGTGAGGGACTCCGCGCCCTCCTGGGCGCTGATGAAGGGATTCGAATCGTTGGTGAAGCCGAAAACAGCACAGATGCGATAGAATTGGCCGCGGCGCTAAAGCCCGAGATCGTTGTCATGGATATCATGATGCCTGATTTCAACGGTCTCCAGGCCACGATTCATATCCTACGGCGAGCCCCGTCCGTCAAGGTCATCGTGCTATCGATGTCCAGTGATGAGGAATTTGTCGCTCAGGCGATTGCGGCGGGCGTCCGAGGATACCTGGTCAAGCAGACTGCGGCAAGTGAGCTCTTGTCGGCGATCCGTGAGGTCCACCGTGGGAACGCATTCTTCAGTCCTGCGGTCTCCCGAGTCTTGCTTGAGACGCACCAGTATGCGCCGGCAAGAAAGCCGGTTGGTTTGACCGTGCGCGAACGCGAGGTTCTCCAGTTGGTTGCCGCCGGGAAGACGAGTAAAGATATTGCCTTTCAGCTTTGCATAAGCGTCAAGACAGTCGATAAGTACCGCGGCCAGATCATGGACAAACTCGACATCCATGACGTCGCCGGTCTGACTCGCCACGCTATCCTCAAAGGAATTCTTAAATAAGCGCCTCGCTGTCCCGATTTTGTTCCGAAGGGCCCTTGCCGCAGTTGTCCTTCCCGCTTCATTCCTTGTGACTCCCCCTTTTTTTCCCTATATTCCAATCGCTTTCAGTGACTTCTTTCGCACATTTTCGAACTACCCGATACCGGATGGATTACAAAAAACGAACTTCCACATGCGGTGAGCTGCGCGCAGCAGATATCGGAAAGCGCGTCACGTTGACCGGGTGGGTCGACACGCGGCGAGATCTGGGAGGAGTGGTCTTCATCGACCTGCGCGACCGCTACGGCAAGACACAGGTTGTTTTCAATCCCCAAACGAACAAGGAAACTCACACTACGGCCGGCGAGCTGCGAAGTGAGTTCGTGATTTCAGTCAGCGGAACTGTTGGAGCCCGCCCCGAGGGGACCCGCAATCCGAACCTTCCCACGGGCGAGATCGATGTTATGGCGCACGAATTGACGATTCTCAATCAGTCGGATACGCCACCATTTCCCATCGAGGATGAGATCACCGTTCACGAAGAGGCGCGCCTCCAATACCGCTATCTCGACCTGCGCCGCGGCCCGATGCAGCGAAATCTTTTGACCCGCCATTCCATGTATCTCCTGACGAGGAAGTACTTCGACAGCCACGGATTCGTGGAGGTTGAAACCCCGGTGCTCATGAAAAGCACCCCCGAGGGTGCCCGCGACTATCTCGTGCCGAGCCGGATCCATCCGGGGAAATTCTATGCGCTGCCGCAGTCTCCGCAGACCTACAAACAGATTCTCATGGTGGCAGGCATGGATAGGTATTTTCAAATCGTGAAGTGTTTCCGCGATGAGGATCTCCGGGCGGATCGTCAACCGGAGTTCACGCAAATTGACGTCGAAATGTCGTTTGTGGATGAGAAGGACGTTATCCAGGTCTCGGAGGGATTGGTGAAGCAGTTCTTCAAAGAACTCAAAGGGATTGAGATCGCATTGCCGCTTCCTCGACTCACGTACCGGGAGGCGATGGAGCGGTACGGCACCGACAAACCCGACACGCGTTTCGAGCTCATGCTTACCTCGATCAGCGATGTGGTGAAAGATTCCGGGTTCAGGGTCTTCGCTGACACGGTTAAGAGCGGCGGGGTTGTTGCCGGGTTCGTTGCACCAGGGTGCGGATCATACACGAGAAATCAGCTTGACGGTCTGGTCGATTATGCAAAAAAACTCGGAGCGGGGGGGTTGGTGTGGATGCGTGTTACAGAGGACGGCGTTGAGACTCCGGTCGAAAAATTCCTGGGGAAAGCGGCGCTCATCCCGATCCGCGATACGATGCGGGCGAAAGGGGGCGACTTGATCCTCTTAATCTCCGACCAATGGGCGAAGGCGTACACGCTCCTCGGGACGCTGAGGCTAGAGATCGCAAAAAGGCTCAATCTGATCGATGCCGGCAAATTCAATCTGCTATGGATTACGGAATTCCCGATGTTCGAATATGACGAAACTGACAAGCGGTATGTTGCCATGCATCATCCGTTCACCTCACCCAAAGATGAAGATCTGCCCTTGCTCGACTCGAAACCACTTCAGGCGCGTGCCCGCGCCTATGATCTTGTGCTGAATGGAAATGAAATTGCAGGAGGCAGTATCAGGATCCACGATCGCCAACTGCAGAGCAAAGTCTTTGAGCTCCTGGGCATCGGGAAGGATCAGGCGAAAAAGAAATTCGGATTCCTGCTCGAAGCGTTTCGGTACGGCGCTCCTCCCCACGGCGGCATCGCACTTGGGTTCGACCGGATTTGTATGTTGCTGACGGGCGAGAAATCAATACGGGAGGTTATCGCATTTCCGAAGACAACAAGCGCGATGTCGCTCATGGACGAGTCGCCCTCGGAAGTCGATCCACAGCAGTTGAAAGAATTGCACATCAAGATTGTTTGATCACTCGCGGTCGAAGGATGAAGGAAAAGATCCGAGTCGCGAGCGGTCAGGGTTTTTGGGGCGACTTGCCCAATGCTCCCGTCGATCAGGTCAACAAAGGCCCGATCGACTACATGATGATGGACTACCTGGCGGAAGTCACGATGTCCATCATGCAGAAGCAGAAGATGAAGGATCCAAAGCTGGGGTATGCGAAGGACCTCATCCCGCTGATGGAGGCGATTCTGCCGACTTGTTTGCAGAAGAATATAAAGATCGTGACGAACGGCGGCGGAGTCAATCCTGAAAGCTGTCGAGAAGCCATTTTTGACGTCGCAAGAAAGCTGCGGATTAAGGGACTCCGGATTGGAGTCGTCCAGGGCGATAATATTCTCGGATGCCTCGATACATTCAAGAAACGTGGAATCGGCCTCGATAATATGGAGACCGGTGAGAAGCTCGACACGGTTCGTAACCGGATCGTGAGTGCAAACGTCTACTTCGGGGCCCGCCCGATTGTTACTGCGCTCGAGCAGGGCGCGCAGATTGTTATCACCGGAAGAACAACGGATACTGCGTTGACGTATGCTCCGATGATTCACGAGTTCGGCTGGTCATGGACCGATTGGGACAAGCTCGCTAGCGGTGTCGTCGCCGGTCATATTTTAGAGTGTGGCGGACAGGCGAGCGGGGGAAATTTCTCCGCGGGCTGGCAAACTGTTCCGGATCTCGCTCATATCGGTTTTCCGATCGCCGAGGCGCATCCCTCGGGCGAAATAGTGATCACCAAGCATCGGGGAACCGGCGGGATGGTGTCGGTGCAGACCGTGAGCGAGCAATTGTTGTATGAGATCGGTGACCCGACGAACTATATTACGCCTGAATGCATCGCCGATTTCACGACGATCAGACTCGCGCAGGAGGGGGTCGACCGGGTCAGGGTGTCCGGTGTGATGGGGAAACCGAATACCGGAATGTATAAGGTTTCGATGTCGTATTCGGACGGTTATACCGCGGTGGGAACGCTTACCTACGCCTGGCCCGATGCCCTCGAGAAAGCGAAAAAGGCGGACGAAATCCTGCGGACCAGACTCGCGGACCAGGGGTTGAATTTTGACGAAATCCGGACCGAGTTCGTCGGGCTGAACTCGTGCCACGGACCAATCGCTCAGATGCCGGACGTGATCAATGAGGTGGTGTTGCGCATTGGCGTTCGCGGCCGCGACTACGAGTCGGTCGAGAGGTTCGGGAAGGAAATCGCCCCGCTCATCCTCGTCGGCCCGCCCGGTGTCACAGGCTTCGCGGGCGGGCGTCCGAAGCCAAGTGAGGTCATCGCCTACTGGCCTGCACTGATTCCGAAGGATGCGGTTGAGCCGGAAGTGGTTGTCGCCGAGGTATGAAACTCCAATTGCTTCAAATCGCGCACGCCCGGTCGGGCGATAAAGGGGACACGGGTAACGTCGGGCTCATTGCGCGGAAACCGGAATTCTATTCATTGATAAAGAAATATGTGACCGTCGACGCGGTCAAGCGGCATTTCGATGGAATCTGTCTGGGCGCCGTGGAGCGATTCGAGCTGCCCAATCTGTATGCGCTCAATTTTCTTCTGCATAACGCTCTCGGCGGAGGCGGAACGGTTTCGCTAAAAAATGACGCGCAGGGAAAAACACTGAGCAGCGCTCTGCTCCGGATGAAGATCGAAATCTCCGAAAAGGAACAACCTAATGTTTGAAGATGTAAAAGATAAACTGAGTAAACTTGAGGCCCAGTTGAACGTCCTCCGGGGGTATCTTTGACCTCGATACGAAGGAAAAAGAGATCGCCGATCTCGAAGCGAAGACACACGCACCGGGCTTCTGGAACGACAACATCGCTGCGCAGAAAATCATGCAGCAGATCAGCCGGCGAAAGTCGTGGGTGGATGCCTGGTCGGCTGTTCGACGGAAGCTGAGCGACGCCCAGACGCTCCTCGAGCTGGCTGCAGAGTCGGGGGATGAATCGTTCGCTGCTGAGCTGCAATCGGAAGTATCGGGTGTCGAGAAGGCCCTGGAGGATTTAGAGTTTCGCAATATGCTGAGCGGGGAGGACGACCCGAAGAACTGCATCCTTACGATCCATGCGGGCGCGGGAGGAACGGAGGCGCAGGACTGGGCGGAAATGTTGTTTCGCATGTACCTTCGATGGTGCGAGCGGAAAGGGTTCAAGACCTTTCTGCTGGACGAACAGGCGGGCGAGGGCGCCGGCATCAAGAGCGTGGCGGTTGAAGTCCAGGGAGAGTACGCATACGGTCACTTGAAAGCGGAGAACGGTGTTCATCGTCTCGTCCGCATCTCGCCCTTTGATTCAAATGCCCGAAGGCATACGTCCTTTGCCTCTGTGTTTATCTACCCCGAAGTTGAAGATGACGTCGAAATTGAAATCAATCCCACCGATCTTGAGATTACCACCTACCGTTCCGGCGGGAAGGGTGGCCAGAATGTCAATAAGGTCGAAACAGCCGTCCGGATCAAACATATCCCGACCGGCGTTGTCGTCGCCTGCCAGCAGGAGCGGTCCCAGTTCCAGAACAAGGAGCGCGCAATGAAGATGCTGAAATCGCGGCTTTACCAGCTCCGGAAAGAGGAAGAGGAGGCGAAGCGCTCCGCCATTGAAAGCACGAAAAAGAAGATCGAGTGGGGCAGCCAGATTCGCTCGTACGTCTTCCATCCCTATAATATGGTAAAGGATCACCGCACGAACGTTGAGACGAGCAATACGCAGGCGGTCATGGATGGAGATATCGACGCGTTCATCCGTGCTTATCTGCTTGAGTATGGCGCGAAGACGAGATAAAGTGCTGAAGCCCCGGTTTCCCTTGCCAGCCGGTCGTTCTCCGCGCCACGCTTGGGCGGCTCCGGACGAACGACGCAAGAACTAGAACGTATCTCATTGTCGCCTTCCTGGTTCATAGCAAAACGCTACCTGCAAGCCCGCCGCCGGACAGGCTTCCTCTCCTTCATCACAAGTATGACGGTGCTCGGAATCATGCTCGGCACTGCTGCGCTGGTGATTACGCTTTCCATCCTGAGCGGCTTCGAGCGGGAGATCAAGGAGAAAGTCGTTGCTTTCACTTCGCACATCCAGATCCTGGGATTTCAGAATGAGCCGCTTCATGAGTACCGGCGCTCGATCGACCGGGTGAAGAAGGGGGTGCCCGGAGTGAAATCGATCTCTCCTTTTGCGGCGAAGGAAGGGATGATCCGGTCGAGGAGCGCGGTGGACGGCATTCTGTTAAAAGGGATTGATGTATCGGAGGAAATGGTTGCACCCCGCCAGCATCTCGTCAAGGGTCGTTTTCTTGAAGAAAACGGGACCGGGCCTTCTCAGGTCGTCATCGGCAGCAAGTTGGCGCGCAAGCTCAGCGCCGACGTCGGCGATAAGCTCGTCGTCTTTGCGCTTCCGATGAGCGGCGCGCCGTCGCTGCAGCCGCGCGCCATGCAGTTCGAGCTCGCCGGGATTTATGAATCGGGCATGGCGGAATTCGACGACATCTATGCGTACACGACCCTTCGAAACGCACAGAAATTATTCCGCCTGGGCGACGATGTAACGGGTTTTGATGTGCTGGTGAACGACATCACAAACGTCGATGAAGTCGCCGGCCAGATCGAGAGCCTCCTCGGCTCGCCTCACTTTGCCAGAACGGTCTTCCAACTTTACCGAAACCTCTTTTCGTGGGTTGAACTTCAGAAGAAACTCTCGCCGCTGTTATTGAGCCTCATCACCGTCGTTGCCACTGTCAACATGATCGGCACGATCTTGATGTTCGTGCTCGAAAAGACGCGGGCAGTCGCAATTCTCAAATCGCTCGGGGCCGGTCCTTCGATCATCCGCAGGATCTTTATTCTTCAGGGCCTCTCGATTGCTATGGGGGGAGTCATCCTCGGCAATCTTCTCGCCTATATTTTTTGCTGGGTTCAGATGAATTTCAGAATCCTTTCGCTGCCTTCAGATATCTATTACATGAGCTCCGTCCCGATCCTACTTGAGCCCACAAATTTCCTGCTCGTTTCGGGAGTCGCCCTTGTCATGTCGTTTGTGACAACTTTGCTGCCATCGGCCGCCGCGGCCCGGCTCGATCCCGTCGTTGCACTGCGGTTCGGGTGATTCATGGCCGCCGTCGAGCGATTCATCGCCCGGAGATATCTCTCGTCCAAGCACAGTGTGCGTTTCATCAACGTGATCAGCTTAATTTCCGTCGTCGGGATTACCGTTGGGGTTGCAGCCCTCCTGATTGCGCTGTCGGTCTTCAACGGTTTCAACGCGGTTGTGACCGCGGTCCTGGTGGGTTTCGATCCGCACATCCGGATCGAGAAACAGGGAAATTTCAATCAGCCGGAGATCGACTCAATACAGAGCGTGTTGAGGAATCATCCCGAAATCAAGGCATTCGCCCCCTTCATTTCGGGCAAAGGAATGCTCGTGGCGCGCTCGTATAATAAGGTCGTTTACATCCGGGGGGTCGACGAGAACCGGATCGCGGGGGTTTCGGGGTTGAAAGAGAAAATAGTTCTTGGATCGATATCATTTCACGATTCGACCGGTACCGACGGAATCGTCATCGGCCTGGCTCTTGCAGACAGGCTGGCGTCGGTTGTCGGCGATGAAATCGCCGTGGTCAGTCCGTCGGGCTTCCAATCCGCACTTTCAGGCCTCGAAGCACCCAAGACAATGAAATACCGAGTCAGTGGCATCTTCGAGTCAAACAACAAGGATTACGACGCCGGCTACGCGTATGTATCGATCGATGCGGCTCAACGGTTATTCGATATGGAGGGGGCGTTCAGCGGGTTAGAATTGCGGCTTTCCTATTTCAATGATGCGGAACACGTCAAGGAAATGCTCATGCATGAACTTCCCGCCGGCACGGGGATTTCAACCTGGTACGACTTGCACCAGAGCCTGTATTCGGTCATGCGAATTGAGCGGTGGTCGGCGTATGTCCTGCTCTGCCTCATCATCCTCGTTGCCACGTTCAACATGGTGGGATCGCTCACGATGGCGGTGATTGAGAAACGGCGTGATATTGGAGTCCTGAAGGCGATGGGCATGACTCCGCGCCGCATCACCCGTGTGTTCATGGTCGAAGGACTTCTGATCGGTGCGGCCGGCACCGTGCTGGGAATTTGCATCGGGCTCGGTGTGCTCGGGCTGCAGATCCGGTACCAGATCTTTCCCCTGGATCCTACCGTTTACATCATCCCCGCCATCCCTGTGGAGATCCACTGGTCAGACTTTTTTGCGATTGCTCTGGCGTCTACCGGGCTATCGTTTCTCGCCGCTTATTATCCGGCCCGGCGCGCCGCCGGACTGGTGCCGACCGAAGCCCTGAGGTGGGAGTAGCACTGAGATGGATCCTGTCGTACGCTGCCTGAATATTCACAAGAGCTTTACGATCGACCGAGGGTCGAGCGCTCCTCTTCACGTCCTGCGCGGAATTAATCTCGAGATTCTCGAGGGAGAATTCATCTCGATTGTCGGCGCTTCCGGTTCCGGCAAGAGTACGTTGCTGCATATCCTGGGAGGACTCGACCGTCCTACGGAGGGGAATGTTTTCTGGCTGGAGAAGAGCATCGGGACACTCGGGGATGAAGAGTTGGCGCGACTTCGAGGAAGTACCGTCGGATTTGTTTTTCAATTCCATCATCTCCTCCCCGAGTTTAGCGCGCTCGAGAATGTTATGATCCCGATCATGATCCAGAAGAAGAGAACCGAGGAAGCGGCGGCGAGAGCGACGCAACTCCTCGCCAGAGTCGGCTTACAGGATCGCCTCCGGCACCGGCCCTCCGAGCTCTCCGGCGGAGAGCAGCAGCGGGTGGCCGTTGCCCGCGCCCTTGCGAACAATCCGCAGATCGTATTCGCGGATGAACCGACCGGAAATCTCGATTCCGTCTCAAGCCAGAATCTGCACGAGCTGTTGAGGGAGCTGAACCGCACCGAGAAGCAAACCTTCCTGATCGTGACTCACAATGAACGATTTGCCCGGGAATCCAATCGCATCTTCCGGATGACCGACGGGATCCTCGAGACGGTGGCGGGAACCTAAGGGGGAGTCGGCTTTGACTTGGTGGGGGAAATCACTAAATTGAATCGCAAATAATTATATCTGATGGGTCGAAATGGCTAAATTCGAAAAAGGGAAGCAGTCCAAGAAAGGCAGAGTGGACGATACATTTCCTTTGGAACGGGAAAACTTTATCATCCTCGGGGTGGGAGTCCTCTGCATCGTCCTCGGTTACATCGCGCTCTCGGGAAATACAGTCGAGGGTTTCCGTCAACTCACGCTGGCGCCCATCTTGTTGCTGTTGGGCTATTGCGTGATTATTCCGATCGGCATCATGTACCGGAAAAAGTCCAAACCCCCCGCAGAGGCCAAGGCGCCTCCGTCGACCGCCGCCCAGTAGAACCCCCCCCTAGAAGTTGCCGGTGGGTCTTTCAGGCCCCCAGAACCCGATTTACGATGAGAAGGAGCTCCTCGGGATCGTAGGGTTTCGAGACGAAGTCCCGAGCCCCGATCTTTACGCACTCAAGGGCGATGTTCACATCGTCCACTCCCGTTAGCATGATGACGTTCGTGAGCTTGCCGATATTTTTCATCTCCTTGAGCACCTCCATGCCCTCCATGTTGTTCGGCATCTTCAAGTCGAGCAGGACGATATCGTAGTCGTTCGCCTTTATTTTCTCGAGAGCCTTCGGCCCGCTCTCCGCCGTGTCGACGATGAAATCTTCGTTACTGAACTGCTGATGCAGGCTCTTCCGGAGCTCCTCTTTGTCGTCGACGCAGAGCATCTTAAATTTCTGCTTCATTGACCGCGCGATTTTGGGTGAACGGTTATAATGTCGGTGAGAATCTACAAAAGCCGAACTTCAATGTCAATTCAATCGAGCGGCGGTCGTAGATCACTCCCAGTAAAACTTGTTCCTCTTTTTCGGATGGTTTCCAATCTCATCCATGGTCCCGCTGTCATAGAGGCGACCATTTTTCATGACGAACCGGATTGACTCGCTGTTCTCGATCCGATCGAGCGGGTTCTTGGCCATTATCATTAAATCGGCAAGCTTGCCCGCCTCAATAGATCCAAGATCGCGATCGAGGCCGATGTACTCCGCGCCGTAGAGAGTTGCGCAGCGAATTGCCTCCAGGGGCGTCATACCCCCCTGCGTGAACATCCACAACTCCCAGTGTGCGCCGAGTCCCTGTAGCTGGCCATGAGCGCCGAGCTGGATTTTCGCGCCCGCATCAAGCGCCGCCTTCGCCGCGCGTGCGTTCTGAATATGGTTGAAATCATCTTCTTCCGCCATCATCCGGCGCCGCGACCGCGCGTCAACCACTTCGCGGGGCGTAAACTGCAGGAGATGCTCGTTCTCCCAAACTTTTTCCTTCATGTACCAGTAGTTCTCTCCAAAGAGTCCGCCGTAACTGACGATGAGCGTCGGCGTGTTTCCCGTCTTACTCTTCGCAAGGAGCGTGATGGCGTCTTTATACAAGGGCGAGACCGGAACAGAATGTTCGATCCCTGTGTGTCCGTCCAGGATCATCGACATGTTCCAGAAAAATGTCGATCCCCCCTCCGGGACGACCATCATTTTGAGCGCCCGCGCCGCCTCGATGATCTGCTGCCGCTGATCCCGCCGCGGTTGGTTATAGCTCTTGACGGTGAAAGCCCCGACGGCCTTAAGCCGCCGCAAATGCGACATCGCGTCGTCGAGATTATTGATAACCGCCTTGGCGGGGGACTCCGCGCCGTAAAGAATCGCTCCAGTCGAGTAGAGCCGCGGACCTACCATCAGACCGGCCTTGATCATCTCGGAATTGGAGAAGACCATTTCCGTGTTTGAGGACGGATCGTGGGTGGTGGTCACTCCGAATGCCAGGTTGGCATAATATCGCCAGTTCGTCTGCGGCGGGAGGCGTTCGAATCCGACATGGGCATGGACGTCAATGATGCCGGGCATGATGAATTGGCCTCGCACGTTGAACACCAGCGCGGACTTCGGAATTATAATCTGTGCGGAGGGCCCCACCTTTTTGATGCGGTTGCGTTCGACCAGGATTGTAGCGTCCGGAATGACCTCGTCCCCGTGCATCGTGATCACTGTTGCGCCAACGAGGGCGATTGACCCTGTCGGATTGTCGGTCGGAGCGGAGAAGCCGACGGCCAGTCCGGAGGTGTCCGGCTTGTCCTGCACGCTGTCGGCGGCTCCCTCTACAAACTTGAACGTGTTCGTGAGATCGCGCGAATACAGATCGGGCCCCAGCGACCAGTACAATTTCCGGCTGTCTGAGGACCAATTCAGGTATGTGCCTGCGTCCCGCGTTACCCGCTTTATGGGATAGTCAGACGTCGCAGGGCCGATCATCACCGGCTGGCCGGTCTTCGGAAATACCGCAACGTAGGCGTTGAATCGTTCCACCAACGCGACCCAACGCTCGTCCGGTGAAGGGATTATCTCATCGGCATTGTCGGAGGTGAGGTGCACCCTCCGCTGTTCACCGTGAAGGCCGACGCTGATGAGAGCGTTCTTCTCGCCTTCATTTGAAACCAGAAAAACGCGATCGCCGGCCTTATTAAACAAAGGCCGTTCTCCTTCTTCGGTGATAAGGAGCGGCTTTCCCCCGTCAGCCGGCATCCAATAAATTCCCTGTTCGGAGCTGTACATCCTGCCAGTCAGGATGTTCCCGCCCGACCGGCGGAACACAATCTTCGTCCCGTCATGAGAATAGCTCGGGTCGGCATAATGACCCCGACGGCTGGTGAGCTTTGTCTTCCCCGAGCCGTCTACTCCGACCCTCCAGATGGCCCCTTTCTCCTCGTCATTCCACGTCACGTAGACAACCCACTTTCCGGTGGGAGAGAAGGAGGGAAATAATTCGAAATTGCGATCATCATTTGTCAACCGCCTCGGCGCTCCGCCGGGCAGAGACTTTATCCATAATTTGCCGAGTGCGTTATAAATAACCCCACGCTGGTCGGGCGAGACCGTGACCCAGCGGAGCATCTTCACATCGAACTTATCCGGAGAGACCTCCTGCGGGAACCGGACCGCATCCGTGACCGTCTGCTTGATGTGTACTCTAAACGGTATCTGAGTTGCTACGCGTCCCTTGGAGCCCTCAAGCCCGAGGTTCCGAAGGTCGATGTTCCAGATGTGCCCCTTGGCCGATACAATGATATGCTTTCCATCGGGAGTCCACGCAAATCCGGGGTGCACGCCGAAAACGGCCCACGTCTCCTGCGCATCCCGGTTCAGCTCGTCGAACACCGGGGTCTCCCGCCCGCTTTCGACATCGAACAAGTAAAGCACGGTTTTCAGCCTCACCCTGCGTACGAACGCGATCGTCTTGCCGTCAGGGGAAACCTGCGGACGAACGGAGCCGCCCTGACCGTTGATGTATTGCTCTGTCTTGCCTGTCTGCAGATCGAGACGCTGTATCACGTAGATGACGCCATTCGGATCCTTGTTGTATTGAAACCCACCTCCCGGGCTCACATCTTCGCTGTAGTAGAGGTAGCGGTCGTCAGTCGAAAGGCAGGGCTCCCCGGCGTCCTGCTCCCAGTTGCGGCGTTTTGTGAGTTGTAATCCATCTCCGCCGCCGATATGGTACATCCACATTTCACCGGATCCGAGTGAACGGGTGTTGCGATAATGCTTCCGGGCCACCAGATACCGCCCATCGTGAGTCCAGGTGGCGTTATTCGTCTGGCGCTCTTTCTCCTTCGTGATCTGTTTGGGATTCTTGCCGTCGGCGTCCATGATCCAGATGTTGTCGCACCCGTCCCGGTCACTTGTAAACGAGATTTTCTTCCCATCGGGGCTGAAACGAGGCTGGCTCTCATAGGCGGGGCCTCCGGCAAGCAGCTTTGCCGCGCCGCCGGTTACCGGCATGATGTAAATATCCCCGAGAAGATCGAAGACGATTTGTTTTCCATCCGGGCTCACGTCGAGAGCGATCCACGTTCCTTCATCGGTATCGAACTCGATGTCGGAGGTTGGGCCATGCGCCGCAGAGACGTCCCACTTCGGCTCGGTTTTTTTCGACGAATCGCGCGCCGCAGTGGTGTCGGCGGCCGGGGGCTCGCCCAGGAGAAAACAAACGCTCAGCATTGTTGCGACAGAGAGAAGGGAGAAGTATCTGAGTAAGTGGATCATGAGGACCATTGAAGTGACTTTGTTAAATTGTGAGGAGGAAGATACGTGTTTGGTCGCACGGATGCAAGCGACAAGGATGGCTGCGCCTCCTTGCATTTGTTTTGAATTCCCCTAAATTGTTAATCATGACGAAGGAGACTCGGCTCAGAATTATCATCGTGCTTGCGCTCGCCGCCGGATATGTCGTCGTGGCCGTGCTGCGTTCGGGGACCGCATGGTGATGCGGAACCGCGGCATCATAATCCTCTAATCGAATCCAACCCTGAGTCACATTCCATGCCGTCACGAAGGCAAACGGTCGTTCTCGTCATTGCGGGCTCTTACGCGCTTTTCATCGGTTTCTCCGTTCTTCACGAATCCGGTCAGGTCGGAGTAACGAGGAAAACCACCGGAGTGGGATGCATCTGCCACGGTGCGTCGCCGACTAGCACGGTGTTGGTGGGCGTCAGTGGTCCCGACAGCGTCCGAATCGGTAACCGATATGTGTACACGATCCGGATCAAGGGGGGCCCGGCAGTGGCAGGCGGATTTGACATTGCCGCAGCAAGAGGTGTCTTATCCGCCGCCGAAAATTTTACGTATACGCAGGATGGAGAACTTACGCACGCGACCCCAAAAGCCTTTCAAGGAGACAGCGTCCAATGGAGTTTTTACTATCAGCCGCCTTCCTCCGGAACCGCGGACACTATCTTCACCGCCGGCAATAGCACGAACCTCAACGGCCTGCCCTCCGGGGATGAATGGAATTTCGGACCGGATTTTTATGTACAACTGCTCCCGGATACCTCGCTGGGTGTTTCCGAAGGCCCGCGGATCAAATCATTCCGGCTCTACCAGAATTTTCCCAATCCATTCAACCCGAGCACCACAATCTCTTACTCTCTTGCCGCCGGTGAGGGAAATGCTTCGTCATCAGGGAGCGGCGCCGGGCGTGCGTCCCTTGTCACGTTGAAGATCTACGACATTCTGGGTAGGGAGGTTGCAGAGCTGGTCAGAGAGCCGTGGCGACCCGGGGCGTACCGGGTGCAATGGGACGCGACAAACTTTTCGGACGGCATCTACTTCTACAAATTACAATCCGGAGGGTATTCCGAGACCAAGAAAATGACGCTTGTTCGATGAGGATGCAGGAAAATTTACTTGATTATTGGGTTTGCTTTGGCTATATTTCCGGCGAATTTTGCCAACCGGCTGAAAACCTTTCCAGATGACCGAGAAGAAGCCGCGGAAGATACTCCTGGTGGACGACGAGGCGGGATTCGCCGAATTGCTGCGCGACCTGCTTGAAATGGACAGTTACGAGGTTATGGTCGCCCACGACGGCCAGGATGGGCTGGAAAAGCTCGAGGCGTTTGTCCCCGATGTGATCATCTCCGATATCGTCATGCCTCGCCTCAGCGGATTTGAACTGTTCAAGCGGGTCAAGGCATCCCCTTCCACGGCCACGATTCCCTTCTTATTTATAACGGGATTCCAGGATGACCGCGTGCTCGCAGAAGCGCGAAAGGTGGGCGTCTTCGGGATCCTCCGCAAACCGGTCGACATCGAGCAAATTGAGAACCGGCTGAGAGAATTGACCCGGTCAAAAGAGTAACCTACGTTCGATAGATCGCGAGCTGGATTTCGTCCGGGAGGAGCTCGGATACGGTCTTGATCACGTCGCCCCTCAATGCCTTGGCCACCAGCGACCGCTGCGTTGCCCCCAGGATCAATCGATCGACCCCCAGAGTCGCGGCCTGTTCCGCGATTGTGTAGCCGATTTCCGGCGACAGCACCGTGATAACGCGGAAGGGTATGCCGTACTCCCGGCAAATCTTCTCAATCCAGGAGTGGTCGGCGAACGACTCTGAAGGGATCTTCTCCGGCAAGGCACCCGAGATCGCAACCTGCTGGATCTGAAGCACAAACAGAAATGCTTTCCGGAGCTCCGCGTCTTCACACGCCTGGCGGAGGAGCTTTTCGCCGGGGCCCCTCACAGCTACCATGATTTTCGATGAGATGCGCGCCGTCTCGCCCCGCGACATCGCGGCTCCTGCGGAGTTGACCGAAGCAGGAACAGGAATCGCTTCGGCGACGACACGCTGCCGCCGTGCGAATTCTCGTGCGGCCAAGCCTATGACCAATACGCTGGATGCAAAGATGAGCGCTTTGGTCTTTTCCAGCGCAATCGTTGTCTCGACCAGAAGGAGAACGATGGCGGAAAAAATCATGAAGACCCTCGTTGGGGTCGCCAGCTTCAGAGACCGGTCCGTCCCCGTCGATCCGATGTTGATGAGAATGGCCCCCACGACTCCGATGGCATATAATTCCGACAGCGTGATCACGTCGTGAACGAGCACGAGCACGACAATCGGAATCAGGGTGGCGACAATAAGAGGAATGACCGGCACGCCGTACCTGTTGAGTCCGCGGAGAGAACGCGGAAGCTCCCGATCCACCGACATGAGGAACTGAATAGAAATCAGGTCGTTGATAGCGGTGTTCCCCGCAGAGATCAGGAGAAATCCGAGGAGCACTCCGATGATCGGACCGTACCAGTCGCCTATATAGTACTCGCCGAGGTAACGGATCATATCCTCCTTATGGGCGGCGGGATCGAGGTGCTCGATCGCCAGCATGGCAAAACCCAGCACGATCGTTGCCACGGAGATCTTTGCCAGAACAACGAGGATCGCCTTACGCGCACTGCGGGCCGGGTCCCGCATCACCCCGGTCATGTTCGAGATCGCTTCGATGCCGGAGATCGAAAGAATGATCGCCACGAAGGATCCCCAGTTTTTCATGATCCCTCCGGGCTCCGGCTTCAGAACGATATGGTTCGTGGCAGCGGGAAACGTCACCGCGACGAGGATCAGCAATCCGACGAGAGTCGCGGAGGAGATAATGATGGCGACGCTGCCCGCATGTCGCGGTCCGAACCAGTTGAGGCTCCCGATTCCGAGAATGATGGCCATTGCCCATACCTCGGGATGAACCAGCGCCAGGTAATGGCATGCATCCAGAACGGAAAGGGAAGCAGTCACGATATAATCGGCGCCCAGGAGCAGGGCTCCGATCACCGCGAACGTTCGCGAGCGATGGCTTACCGAGCTGTAGACCCCGCCGCCCCCCGGATACAGACGGCAGATGGTGATATAATTGAATGCGATGAGCGCCGTGAAGAGGAGCATCATCATCAGGTGCCATCCGCTGAAATAACCGGCGCGGTAGAAGGCAATACCCAGCACGTAGCAGATGCTCGTCCCCCAATCCCCGTCGAGGATGGCAGCACTGCGGATCCAACCTATGACGCGAGGACGGCTGGTGGAAAATTCCATAGATTCGAGTGGATGGAGGTGTTTTTTCGAGAAGCGACCAACATGATACCAAGAAATCGGGCGATAGTCAACTTGTTGAATTTTCACGATTTTCTGGATATATTGACGTGTTGAGGAGCGAGGATGCAGGTACCCTTCTTCCACAGTCTCAGATTCAAGGTCGTCTTCGGTTCCGCTGTTCTCGTCGCGATCAATATGGCCGTGACGGCGTGGGCGATCTATAATTTCGCCCGGCTGACGAGGGCGCTCGATACGGTTCTCGGCGAACACTATCAGAACATTGTTGCAGCCGAGAAGATGGCCCGGTCGATCAGTCAGCATGAGGACGCGCTCTCCACGATCCTCAGCAGCGAAATTACCAGCGGGAAAACCGAATTCGCGGAGGCGAAGAACGAGTTCTTCCAGTGGTTCCAGCAATCGAACGAAAATCGCACCGTCCCCGATGCGAAAACGATCCTTGACAATATCCGGTCGACGTACGATGGATACCTGATCGTCACCGACTCTTTGATCTCTCTCGCGGAGCACAACGAGTTCAGGGAGGCCAAAGCATTCTACGCGAGCATCGTCAGGCCGTTTTCGCAGCGATTATCGGATAACTGCTTCTGGTTGATCGAGGAGAACCAGAAGGAGATGCAGAAGGTTCAACAGCAGACAAAGGCCACGGCCGAGGAAGCGGGCATTGCGGTCCTTCTCGCCTCACTGCTCGCGATCGGAATAAGCATCGCAACCACCGTCCAATTCACGAGGCGGATTATCGTGCCTGCCGAGCGCCTGACAGAAACGGTTCATCAAATCGGCCGCGGCCGTCTCGATCTGAAGATCGACATCGAGACGAATGATGAAGTCGGCGAACTGAGCCGTGAATTTAATAAGATGACGGAGCGGCTGCGGAGGTACGAGGAATTGAATATCGAGAAGATCTTGTCGGAAAAGCAGAAATCGGAAACCATCGTCGAAAGCATATCCGATGCAATCATCGTCTGCGACTCGGAAATGAACATCCAGCTAATGAACCGGTCTGCCGAGAAGCTGCTCGGGCTCGCCGAAGATCAGGTGATCGGCCGAAAAGCGGAAGGTTCGATCACCGATGAGAGGCTTCTTGGCGTTCTGCGGCACCCTCGAGGGTCGGCCGACCAAAGTATGCCCTATTGGGAATTTTCAATGAAGGGTCGTTCGATCTATCTGCGGCCGCGGGTCTCGGAGATTCCGTCGAAACACGGCGGAAGAGGCGGCGTTGTCCTGATCCTGCAGGACGTTACCCAGTTCCGGGAGCTGGACAAAATGAAATCAGATTTCATGGCGGCGGTTTCGCACGAATTCCGGACTCCGCTCACTTCCGTCAATATGAGCGTCGATATTCTCCGTCAGAAACTCCTCGGACCCCTGACGAAGGCGCAGGAAGAACTCCTGGACACATCGAAACAAGACTGCGAGCGGCTGACTAAACTCGTCCGCGAATTGCTGCAGTTGTCGAAGCTCGAATCGGGAAAAGTCGAAATGCGCGAGGACATTGTCGACGTTCGGAGGGTGATCGAGTCGACGCTGCAACCCTTGTATCTCCCGTTCAGGGAGAAAGGGGTGGAGCTGAGGTTTACCGTGGAGAATCACGTGCCGCCACTTCTCGGCGACGAGCAGCAATTTTCCTGGGTCATCTCCAATCTTGTCACAAACGCACTCCGCTACACCGATCGGGGCGGATCGGTGGAAGTCTCCGCCGTCCCCGATGGCGACAGCGTTCTCATCCGGGTGGAGGACACGGGACGCGGAATTCCCGCGGAGCACCTGAACTCGATCTTCGATAAATTTGTCCAGGTTAAACAGTCCGCCGATTCCACGCCGGGGAGCGTCGGCCTCGGACTCGCCATCGCCAAGGAGATCGTCGAACTGTACGGGGGGAAGATCTGGGTTGAGAGCGAACTGAACAAGGGGACTGCGTTTTACTTCCGGCTCCCCGCAGCACAGGTGCAGCCGGCATGACTGAGAAAGGATTGGTCCTCGTCGTTGACGATGAACCGAATATTCTTAAAACGCTGACGATCGGCCTTGAGGCGATCGGTTTCCGCGTCGAAGGATTTGGCAACCCATGCGATGCGCTCGACCGGCTCGAAGAAGGAAGGTACGACATCGCTTTCATCGATCTTAAGATGGAGCCGATCGACGGGATGCAGGTCCTCAAAGAGATCCGCAAGAGATCACCCTCGACGACATCGGTGATCCTTACGGCCCACGGATCGATTGACAGCGCCGTCGAGGCGATGAAAAACGGCGCATCCGACTTTCTGCAAAAGCCCTTCGATCTGAAAGAGCTGCAGGTTTTTGCGGGGAAGGTCTTCGAACATCATACCCTCCGGCGGGAAGTGAAGAACCTCCGGCGCCAGTTGGCCGAGACCGGCGCCGGCACTACGATCATTACCCGCAACCCGCTCATGCGCAGACAGATCGAGCTGGCCGACCAGGTTGCAGACAGTCCGCTGACCGTCCTTCTCGAAGGGGAGAGCGGGACCGGGAAGGAACTCGTCGCGCAGCTTATTCACGAACGCAGCAACCGCAGGGACAAACCGTTCGTGAAAGTGAATTGCGGCGCGCTGTCGGAGAGTTTGCTGGAGAGCGAGCTCTTTGGTCATGTCCGGGGCTCGTTCACCGGTGCGTTCAAGGACCGAAAAGGAAGGTTTGAAGTGGCTGATGGCGGGACCGTCTTCCTCGATGAGGTGGGTGATATTCCGCAGTCGGCTCAGGTGAAGCTGTTGCGATTTTTGCAGGACCGGGAATTCGAGCGCGTCGGAGAAAGCACCACCCGCAAAGTCGACGCCCGTGTGATCGCGGCGACCAACAGAAAACTCTCCGAGTCTCTCCAGGATGGAACGTTCCGGGAGGACTTGTATTATCGGCTCAATGCCGTTCGTATCTCCCTGCCGCCGGTCCGAGAGCGACCCGAGGACATCCTGCTCCTCATTCATCATTTTCTGAAGAAGTACTCACCGGCGCGCGAGATTCAGGTTTCCCCGGAGTCTCTCCGCTTGCTCACATCCTATCATTGGCCCGGGAATGTGCGTGAAATTGAAAACGTTGTGGAGCGCTCGGCATTGCTGGCCCGAGATGGGATGATCGAGCCCTCGCACCTCCCTCCGGAGTTGAGCGAGGCGACCGACCCGCAGGCCAGCCTTCTTTCGATTGAGCAGATCGAGCGGCAACATATCGCGCGAGTCCTGAAGGCGGCCCGCGACCTCGACGAGGCGTCACGTGTCCTCGATATCGACCCGGCGACTCTCTGGCGGAAACGGAAGAAATACGGCCTCTGAAAGTAGCCGGATCGTGCGAAGAGCACGGTTGATAAGCGGTTGAAATTGATAGATTTAGGCGAAAAGACGAAAACTGTACATATTCATCTTGCATTTTGCAATAGCTCGTCCGATCTGAGTCTATATCCTGCCCAAATCAGCCGAATTCATGGGGGGTAGTGCGTGTCAATCTGGCATTAGATTTGCCTCTTTCCCCTAATTGAATAGGCCGCCACCAAGAAGGCGTTTCCCACTCGCCTCGACGGTTCCCACATCGGTGGGGCTGAACTTCATCTGGAACACGATACGCCATTCCGAGGTTCAAATAAGTAGAGGCGCGAGCTTCTCCATAAGGAGGATAGGTGTCGATAAAGGCTAGGACCGTCCAGAACGGCAGGATCGCGATCATCGACGTCAGAGGATCGCTTATCGGCGACGGCGACACGGATGCTCTGCGCGAAGCGGTGGCCGATTTCATTGAGCAGGGGAACAAGTGCCTGGTCATTAACCTGGCAAAGGTCAATTATATCAACAGCTCGGGCATCGGCGCAATCATCGCTTCGCATGCCTCCTACGTGAAGTATGGAGGCGCAGTCAAACTTGCAGGCATCAGCAACAACGTTCAGAATCTTCTCGTCGTCACGAAGCTGATCGACATCTTCGATGTTTACGATAAGGTCGACGAGGCGGTAAACACTTTTTTGAAGGCAAAATCACCGACATCATAATTTTCTCAATCCACAACAAACAGGAGTACCAGTAATGAAACAGTCAACCTTCGTCATCATGTTGGTCGTGGGGGCGCTCGTGGCGTCGCTCGTGATCTACATTTTCATTCTCGGCAACCCCGGGAATTTCATCGATGGAGCCAATCGTGAGAAGCCCACGAATCTGATGGGATCGGTATACACGGGGGGTGTCATCGTTCCCATTCTTATCACACTCTCGATCATGGTTGTCACGTTTGTGGTTGAGCGGGTGCTTTCTCTTCGAAAGGCGCAGGGTCGCGGCTCTCTCGCCACGTTCCTGAAAAACGTGCAGCGCAGTCTGGCGTCGGGCGATATCGATGCGGCGATTGCTGCTTGCGACCAACAGCGGGGATCGATGGCGAATATCATCAAGGCGGGACTCGAGCGATATCAGGTTCTCTCGCGCGAGAGCAGGGGCCTTGAGGCCGAGAAACAGATGGCCGATGTTCAGCGCGCTATCGAAGAGGCGACGGCCCTGGAAATGCCGATCCTGGAAAAGAATCTCATCGCAATGTCGACGATTGCGTCCATTGCGACGATGTTTGGACTCCTCGGTACCGTCATCGGAATGATCCGTGCCTTCCGGGCGCTGGCAGCCGCGGGCGGAAGCCCCGATGCGATCCAGTTGTCGATCGGAATCTCGGAAGCGTTGATCAACACAGCCCTCGGACTCATTGCCGCGATCGTCGGCATCGTCGCCTATAACTTTTTCGTGAACAAGGTCGATAACTTCACCTACATGATCGATGAGGCGAGCTACGACGTGATTCAGACGTTGACCACGCGGGCAAAGTAATCTCGAGAGGATAAAACCCAATGCCGAAAATAAAGAAAGCAAGGGTTTCCGTCAAGGTCGACATGACGCCGATGGTTGACGTCGCGTTCCTTCTTTTGACGTTTTTCATGCTCACGACATCGTTCCGGCCGCCGGAGGAGGTCCAGATTGTCCTGCCCGCATCACACTCTGCGTTCAAGCTGCCGGAATCCAAGGTCATGCTCATCACGATCAGCAAGGATGATCGGATCTTCCTCGGCTTTGACTCCCCGAAAATGATGGAGAGGATATTCGGAGAGCCGAACAAGCTCCGGAGCAGCGTAGAAGTGACGACCAGGGAGTTGGGAAACTTACTCATCCAGGCTCGCATGGCAAATCCATCGCTTTATACGGTGGTCAAGGGAGATAAGGAAGCGGGTTTTGGAGTCACCGAAGACGTGATGGATGTGCTGCAGAAGACGAACATCACAAGGTTTAACCTCGTCACGGAACTCAAAAAGGATTAAAGGAACCGACCTATGGCTGGAATGGATGGCGGCGCTGCCCCGCGAGGGCACGAGAAGAAACGGAAGAAACATAAGAGGATGCGGCGCCTCGGTGTCAGGATCGACATGACTCCGATGGTCGACGTGGCGTTCCTTTTGTTGACGTTTTTCATGCTCACAACGACGATGAACCGCCCGCAGACGATGGAAATCAATCTGCCCCCTTCGAACACGACCGTGGAGGTTCCGGAGAGCAATCTCATGACCCTTCGCGTCAAAGAGGATGGATCGATTTACTGGAACGTCGCGGCAGAAGCCCCGCAAAAAGTTGAATTCAAGAATCTGCGGGAGCTCATGAAACAGAAAGTCCAGCAGAACCCGAAGCTGATCACGCTCATTAAGGTCGATCGGAAAGGGAAGTATCATCACATGGTCGACATTATGGACGAACTGAATCTTGCCAACATCACGCGATTCAGCCTCGCACCGATGCTCGATGCCGACCGGGAATTTCTGCTGAAAGCGACATCTTAGGTTTTTAAGGAGAACAAACAATGACAGCACAAGCAATGCAAGCTGAGGGCCACTACGGGATGCGCGAACTGAGGGATCTGTACAGCAAATATGCCCTCCGCGCACTCGCAGCAGCGGTCCTGCTGCACTTCCTCGTCATCGGCGGATATTATCTGTACCAATACTTCTCCGCGGAGGAGGAGCCGACATTGAACGTCCGGATCATGAAATACAGCGAGCTGGGTCCGCCGCCGTCGATCACGAATACTGAGGCAGCCCCGCAGGTCCAGGTAACCGTACCGGTTGCCAAGCCGACGGTGGGCGTGCCGGTTCCGGTGCCCGATGCTGAGGTGAGTCCGGAGCAGACAATCGCGACGCAGAAGGAGCTATCGGAAGCACCAGCTCCTTCGGTGGGAACGGGGACAGGCGGCAATGTGGCCGTTCAGCAGGATATCAGAATCGAGGACGAGGCACCACCTGATTTCGTGCCGGTCGAAAAGTACCCTGTACCGATCAAAATTGTCCAGCCCGAATATCCCGAAATGGCTCGGCGCGCGGGACTCGAAGGCACGGTTCAGGTTAAATGCTGGGT
>DASQAZ010000166.1:0-4943 GCA_035635475.1 Bacteroidota bacterium
GTCAGCGATTTTGATATCGCACCGTTTTTCCACCGTTCGGATGGCGGGTCGGATTCTCGTTCTCGACAACGGTGAAATTCTCGAGATCGGCACGCATGAGGAGCTGCTTGCCCGGGCGGGGCGTTACGCGGAACTATTCAATTTGCAGGCGATGGGTTACCGCTAATACTTGCCCCACCGGGGACCGGGGACGCCTGGTCTCAACGGATTTTAGCGATAGCCGAAAAATCATTATATTCCGAAGCAGAAGCAGGGAACTGAATGAGAACCATTTTTATTTGTCACGCAATAGCGGTTGCTCTCCTGGCAGCGGCTTGCCACTCCGGGGGAACCTCGGGCGGACAGGCGCCCGGCCAGGCCGATTCCAGCCGGCAGAAAGGGGAAGCGATGAAATTCAGTGTTATGAAGTCGGATGAGGAGTGGAAGAAAGAGTTGACGCCGGAACAATTTGAGGTCACTCGTCGTAAGGGAACGGAGCGCCCTTTTTCAGGCAAGTATTGGAATAACCATGATACCGGGGCCTACCTCTGCGTGGCTTGCGGGGAATCGCTCTTTACCTCAGAGACGAAATTCGAGTCCGGTACAGGCTGGCCGAGCTTCTGGGCTCCGGTCAGTGAGGCGAACGTCCTCAAGTCATCGGATTCGAGTCTCGGAATGGAGAGGACGGAAGTGGTGTGCAGCCGCTGCGGGGCACACCTCGGCCATCTCTTCGACGACGGCCCGGAGCCCACGGGACTGCGGTATTGCATAAACTCCGCCGCACTCAAATTTGTGAAAAAATAATCGGACAGGTTCGCATTCAGCGCCGGCACGATGTACCTCTTCCACGTTGTGGCAGGTGTTCGGAAACGAACGAGCGGAGGTGAAGTCGCCGGGTACGCGTCTCTGCCATCCGAGGATTGATTCTTATTGGGTTCTGTGCCATACGACCCGTCACCGGCCGAAAGGCCACTGGCGGTTTCGCCACGACCGAACGAGGAATATCAGCACCCCGGCTACGAGAATCACCGCTGCATAGCGGACCTCCTTAAGGAAATGGTTCCGCATGACGAGCACGTAGACGAATCCGGCGAATGCCAAAAAAGCCGGCAGCGGGTAGAACCACATGCGAAACGGCCTCGGCATGTCCGGCCTGCGAATGCGGAGGATGATAACACCGGCGGTCTGCGCCAGAAACTGAATCATGATCCGGATGACAACCAGCGCCGTGATCACGTCGGCGAGTCTTAACAAACAGAAAAATGTTGCAACAACGCCGAGCACCGCGAGTGAGACGTTCGGGAAGCGGTGCCTCGGGTGGACGCGCGCGAACGCTTTGAAATAGTCCCCTTCGACGGCGGCGGCATACGGAACGCGGGAATAACCCAGGAGGAGCGAGAAGACCGACGCAAAGGCCGTCCAGATGATCAGTATTGTCGCGAGAATCCCCGCCCAATCGCCGTAGAGGCGCTGCATGAATGTCGACACGATATACTGACGCGTCTCGTTCCCCGCGGTCTCGCTCAACTCCTGCCACGGTATCACACCAAGAATCCCGATGTTCATGACGAGGTAGATCGCCGCCACGAGCCCAATTGAGTAGAGGATGGCTCTTGGTATTGTGCGGCCGGATCCTTGATCTCGCCGCCGAGAAAACAAACGTCGTAATAACCCCAATAATCATAGATCGCGACGAGCATTCCTGTTCCAAGGCCGTTGAAAAAATTGGACGAGAGTACAAATGCACCCGGGGGAAAATCGAAGGCCCGTGCACTGTTGAAGTGGGTGACGCCGGCCGCGATGACCCATGCGATCGTGCCCATGACGCCGATCCAGAGGAACTGCGAGATCCGCCCGACGATCGTGATCTTCCGGTACAGGAGGAATACCGCCAGCAGACAGCATGCCATTGCAACAAATGTTCCACGGGTGAGGACGACGCTCGCTTCCAGACCGCCGAGGAACGGAATGTTGAGTAGAAAATCGTGCTCGAACAGCGTTGTTCCCAGACCGGGCGCGAGAAAATTCGCGTACTGTGCCAGTCCGATACATCCGGAGGCGATGGTCAACGGAGCGCTGAAGGTGAGCTGCCAGATAAAGAGAAACGCCATCAGTCTCCCGGCTGACTTCGGATTGTAGCTCTCCTTGAGATACTGGTAGGATCCTCCGGAGCCCGGCATGGCCGCCCCGAGTTCCGCCCACACCAACCCATCACAGACCACCAGAAGCGCCCCCATGATCCACGCCAGCAGGGCCTGCGGACCGCCCATCGCCGCGACAATGATCGGGATCGTGATGAACGGCCCTACGCCGATCATGTCGTTCATGTTGACCGCGACGGCCCCGGCGAGGCCGACGCCGCGGATCAATCCCTGAGAGCCCTCTCCTGTCGAACGATCGTCGCGATCAGGCATTCAATGTCTCGGTTGTGAGATGAGGTTTGCAAAGAGCTTGACGGCTCCCTCCTGGAGAATCCTCAACTGCCGGTAGAGCGCGAGAGAAACGTAGGCGTAGGAACCGTTGCCGTAGCGGCACCAAAGCAGTGAGGTGGGCGGTTGTTCTTCACCCTCGTCGCTCATCGCCAGGAGCCGGTCATATCGAGGGGATGTCTTGTCAGTATCCTGGGCCGGCAGATAGATACTGCGTTCCTGAATCCAGTCGTTCCAGTCATCGGGGGATATGTTGTTCGGGAGGGTGAGAAGGAGGTGGCGCGGCAAGAGCTCCCTGACTGGCGCATCTTCCTGCGTAACACGCTCGTTTGTAAGAAATATCGGGTAAGGCGAATAGTCCTTCCCGTTCCAATCGCCCGTCTTGTGGTAGAAGCAGACAATATTTCCGCCGCTTCGGACGTACTCGAGCAGCCGCTTGTTGTGCAGGGCGGCATCGTGCCGGTACTCATACGCCCGAAGATCCAGAAGTATCACAGAGAAGGAATCGAGATCTTCGGTTGCGATCCTCGCCGAATCGAGCAACCGGTAGCGAATCCCGAATGAGCGAAGTGTTTCCTCGTGCGTGTCGTCATACGTCTTGACCAGCCCCACGAAGGCTTGCGGAGAAAATCGTGCGGCGACGGAGCTGCGGTGTACAGTGAACTCACTCGAATACATTCGACCATCCCCCGAGGCGGTCGCCTTAAGAACAAGCATGCTGTCGGGGATTCGATTTAATGTACTGCCGGCGATGCTCACGGTGTCGGAAGTCCGGTCTGTTGTAATATAACGACGGGTGAGAACCACCGATGCACCGCTCAGAACAGTAAGGCTGCCATCCAGCGCTTTTCCCGTCCGATTTATAATCGTAACCACGAGGTGGGCGGGACGGCGTTGAGGCACGTACTGCGGTGAGACCCGGACGGAGAATTCAGGAATCTCGCCGACCGGTTTGGGCAGGACCGGCCGCATTTTCGGGGACGGCTCTATGCCGGAGAAAAGGTCGTGCGGGTCGAACGGATAATCCCGGTCGCTGCGAATCAAGATGTATCGGTGGCGGCGGAAGAAATCCGGAATCGAGGAGAGTACCAGCTTCTCCATTCCCTGTGATCGGTGTTTTCTGAGGGCCTCAAGCGCAAGGTCCTCAATAGTTTCCCCCGAGCTGTCGCGGGCGGAACCATCGATTGACACCACAGCGGGATGGCCGGGCTGCGTCGAATCGCCTCGGAACGCTCGAAAGAAGAGTTTCTTTACCTTCCAAACGGTGACCTCCCCCGACAATTGTTCGGAATGATACCGCGGATCGGCCGCTTTTTCAAAGGCTTCGTATGCCGTAATGCCGGCCGCCTGGTGATTACCGTGCTGGCGATTCGGTTTGGTCGTCACTGTGTCGTGGTTGGTGATGATCACATCCGGCTTGAGCGCCCGGATATAATAGACGAGCCGTGAGAGCACGCTGTCTTTGCCGCCCCATTTTGAGAACGTTTCCCTCGCACTCTTAGAGAATCCGAAGTCGGGGAATCCGAGAAAGTAGACCTCGCTGCCGAGGATTTTTGCGGCCTCCAGCGTCTCGTTCGTGCGGATCGTTCCCAGGTCCTCATAGAGCTCCGACCCGATTTCGTTTTGTCCACCCTCTCCACGCGTAAAAAAGAGGCTGTAGGTCTTCACTCCCCGGAGTTTCGAATAATAGGCAAGCGTGGTACCATCTTCATCGTCGGGATGAGCGGAGAGACACATGAGGGTGAGCGCTTGAGGAGCCGTACTCGACTCGGCCGAGGGCCGGGGGACGAAAGCACCGGGCCGGGCCGGCGGAAATCCTCCCAGAAACAATAACACGAAATAACAACAGGTGCGCAGGAAAGGGCGCATCGGATGCAAGAGTTCGTGAGGTTGAGGACAATGTAAAAAAAATTGAGTTCAAATGACACAGGTATGGTCGCTTGGAAGATTGGTTCTTGATTTTGCCTCTCTCATCGCGTATGTTTGATTGACTAGTATGGACAATCAGCGAAGGAAAACCGGATGATCATTGTGATGCAATCACAGGCGACCGACGCCGATATTGAGCATGTCATCTCGCGAATTGAGGAACTCGGCCTCAAGGCCCATCTTTCGAAAGGGATTGAACGGACTGTCATCGGTGTCATCGGGGATGAGCGGCTCATCAAGAAGGACCAACTCTCGCTCTTGCCGCGCGTTGAGAATGTCATCCCCATTCTCAAGCCGTACAAACTTGCAAGCCGAGACTTCAAGGAAGCCGATAGCGTCGTCGATGTGGCGGGGGTAAAGATCGGAGGGAAACGGATCGCCGTCATGGCGGGTCCCTGCTCGGTCGAGAGTGAAGACCAGTTGATGGCGACCGCCCGCGCGGTGAAGGCATCGGGCGCCTCGCTGCTCAGAGGAGGCGCGTACAAACCCCGTACGAGCCCCTATGCGTTTCAGGGCCTCGGAGAAGACGGGCTCAAGCTCCTGGCGAAAGCCCGCGACGAGACGGGGCTCGGCATCGTGACGGAGGTGATGGAGTCGGCGGAAGTC
>DASQAZ010000167.1:0-39132 GCA_035635475.1 Bacteroidota bacterium
GATTTTCGATCTCCGGTTCGCGACGGGCAGGATGGTTGAATTGGCCGAGCCCGCTCATCAACGCGAGGTGCCGATTCGTGTCTCGTCGGGGTCATACCCCTTGTCTGTTCGATGGAAATTGAATCACCCCGGCGTTCAGGCTGCGCTGAAGGTCGATGGAAATCTGGTGCCGATGGAAGGAACAGGGGCGTTTGCGATAGGGAAGGAGCCGTCGGAGCTTACACTTCGATGGTCAGACGCCGGGCAGATAGGCACTCTCCCCAGGACTTATAGCATCAGCCAGAACTATCCGAATCCCTTCAATCCCGAAACGGAAATACGATACAGTCTGCCGGAGAATGGCCGGGTCAAACTGGATGTCTATGACCTCCTCGGAAAGCGGGTGGCAGTGCTCGTCGATGAGGATCAGCAAGCCGGGTTCAGGTCGGTGAGATTCGATGCGAAGGGTCTCTCGAGCGGGGTGTATTATTACCGGATGACCGCAGGCCGGTATACCGGGGTGCGGAAGATGCTCGTGGTGAGATGAAAAAGGGCGTCGAGCGCCAATTATTTTGATGTTAAAAATTTTTTAATTTCTCTTTAATCTTCATGCGGCGAAAGCTGACTATATTACCCGCGGCGGGGCCGGGAAATGAAAATACTGGTTGTTGAAGACGAAAAGAAAGTAGCGAAATTCCTGAAACAGGGATTGGAGGAGGAGAGGTACGCGGTGGATGTTGCCTCCGACGGACTCCAGGGGGAATCCCTGGCGTTGAGTGGAGACTACGATCTGATTATCCTCGATATTTTCCTTCCCAAGAAAGACGGGATCGTCGTCCTGAAGGGGATCCGCTCGAGGCAACTCAAAACCCCCATTCTCATGCTTACGGCGAAGAGCTCGGTGGAGGACAAGGTGGAGGGCCTCGATTCCGGCGCGGACGATTATCTTTCCAAGCCGTTTGCGTTCGCCGAGCTCGTCGCGCGGGTCCGGTCGCTCCTCCGCCGCGGAGCCGCGGAGAAATCGACGATTTTGAAAATTCAGGACCTCCAGCTCGATACCGTCACCCACAAGGCGAAACGGGCCGACAAGGCAATTGAGTTGACCGGCAAGGAATACGCCCTCCTTGAGTACCTCATGCGCAACGTCAACCGGGTCCTGACCCGCACCATTCTTTCCGAGCATATCTGGAACTATAACTTCGACACCGGGACGAACGTGGTCGACGTCTATGTCAACCATCTGAGGAGCAAGATCGACGACGGATTCGAGAAGAAACTCCTGTTTACGGTCCGAGGCGTCGGGTACGTCCTGAAGGACGAGTGATATGGCGCGCATCTTCCGCTCGATCCGCGCGCGAATCATCCTCTGGTATTCGCTGGTTCTGCTCGCCACGCTGGTCGCTTTCGGACTGATCGCGTTCATGTATTCCGGCGAGAGGCTCTCGCAGAGCCTCGACCGCTCGTTGAAGACCGAAGTCGTCTGGGTCAAAAATTTCATCGAGGGGAAGAGCTCGAAAGTAAGGGCGAGCAGGAAGTACGGCGCGCAGGTGTCCGTCGTGCCGGCCGGCGACACCACCATTGCCCGTGCGCAGGTGGCGGATACCGGGAGCGGCGACGAGGCAATCTGGAATGAGATCTACGCGCACGCGGTAGCGAATCCCAAGAAAACGCTCGTCGAAGTGACAAACAAATGGGGGGCGATTCCGTTTCGCTCCTTCGGCACCAGCGAGGAGAGCCTCATGGTGAGAGCGGAGGCCTTGATCGGAACCGACATCCCCATCGATTCCATCGTCATCAAGACGCTGCACGATCCCAAGGGAATGGATTTGCGCGTCGCGGGAACGAAGACCCGCGAAATCGAGATCTATGTGGCCTACCCTCTGGCGGAGATCAGCGAGGCCTTGGGTAATCTTTTCTCGATATTTCTAATCCTCATACCGGCTGCGATGGCCCTCTCGGTGGGCGGCGGCTGGTTTCTGGCGTACAAGTCGCTGAAACCGGTCGACATGGTGACAAAGACGGCCCACGCGATCACGGTCAATAATCTGAAGCAGCAGATTCCGGCGCGCGACGTGGACGATGAGATCGGGCGCCTGATCTCGACGTTCAACAGCATGATCTCCCGTTTGAGCGAGTCGTTCGATCAGATCAGGGAGTTCTCCATCGCCGCCTCCCACGAGCTGCGGACGCCCCTGACGATCATGCGCGGAGAAGTCGAGATCGCACTTAGAAAGGAGAAGGACCCGGCCGAGTATCGCCGGGTGCTCGTGAGCAACTTGGAAGAAATCGTCCGGCTATCATCAATAGTAGAGAGTTTGTCAACGATGTCGAAAGCCGATTTCGAGCAGCAGGAGGTTCAGTATGAGGAAGTCCGGATGAAAGACCTCCTTGAGGAGTTGTACGAAGACAGCGAAATCATAGCGCAGAAGAAGGAGATCGGCGTCGAGCTGCGCAGGAACGAGGATGTGACGATTATCGGCGACCGGATACGCCTGCGTCAGCTTTTCCTGAACCTGATCGACAACGCCATCAAGTATACGCCCGAACATGGGCGGGTCTCGGTTTCATCCGAGCGCCGGGACGGCTTCGTGAAAGTCCAGGTGCAGGATACGGGAGTGGGGATCCCGGAGGCGGAGCTTGCGAAAATCTTCGACCGTTTTTATCGCGTCGACAAGGCGCGCTCACGCGAGATGGGAGGGAGCGGGTTGGGGCTCGCGATCGCAAAGTGGGTCGCAGAGCTTCACCGTGGGCACATCGAGGTGGCGAGCGAGCTGGGGAAGGGGAGCACGTTTACCGTATTTCTGCCGCTGTAGGTTCATCCCGTCCCGCTTTGCGGGACTCGTTGCACTCGCGGGATTAGAGGTCGGCGCCGAGCGAGAAGTAGTATTTCGGCGACGAAAATGCCTGCAGGTTATACGAGTAGGCGACGTCGAGTTTGAGCAAAAAGCCGAGAAAGATCATCCGCACGCCGTAGCCCATCCCGGAGAGCAAGTCCTTCATATAGAGACTTCCCGAAGCGTCCCTGTCGATACCTTTAAAATCCGCTCTTCCGCTCCACGCGCCGCCCATGTCGAGGAAGAACAAGCCGTTGAGGCTCTGGAAAAAGACCGGCAGGGGGCCCGCCGTGACATAGCCGAAGAACGGGAACCGGAACTCCATGTTCATCAGCGAATACTTCGTTCCCATCCGCGCATTATAGTTGTATCCCCTGAGCGGAATCCCCGAAGTCAGAAACACGAAGTCTTCGGCATTCTGAATGGGAATCTGGTCGTTCTCGAACTGGCGATTGATCCAATTGTCGACTCCGCCCACAATGAAGCGCTGGGGATCCTGTCCGAAGCTTCCGCCACCGGCAAGCCGGAGCGCAAACGTGTAGCTTTTCCAAAACTTGAAGTAGTTTCTGTAGTCGGCCGTGACGGTATAGAAACCCAACGATTCGTCGCCGAGCTTCGGGCTGCCCAGGAGGGTGATGTTGTACCGCTCTCCGTTGATGGGCGCGATGAGGCCCCAGAGACTGTTATCGTGGACGTAGCTCAATTCAGTGAGGATCAGGCTTCTCCGCTGGGTCGGGATATAGGTGACATCCAGATTATCCTTCGTGATATTGAACCACGACAGGTTTAACTCAACCCGCTCGAAGTGAGAGATGGGGTAGGAGGCGAGCCCGGTCACGCCGTAGTTCCTGAACCGGTACAAGCTCGCGCCCGTGATCGTATCGGTCAGCTCGAGGAACCGGGCGCTGTGGAACGCCTGGAAACCGTAATCGATCCGCTTCGGGAGGTACAGGTACGCGAGCGCGTAGTCGCTGTTTTTCAGGTCGAACAAAAGATTGGTCAGGATAAAAATCTGATGGTCACCGAGCATGTCGCTGAACGCCATGAGCGTGGATCCCTGAACGCCGTAGAAGGTGTTGTAGCCCGCATTGCCGTAGACGATATCCGGCGAAAAGTTCAGCTTGTATTTGTTGATTTTGTAATTGCCCGCCGAGTCGACGTTGTTCGCGACGAGCATATTTTTAGCCGTATCGACCCTCTTCGGCGCGTCCCTGAAGGCGTCGTTAAACACATAATTCCTCAGATCGATCTTTACATCCTCCCCGTAGAGCCTGGTTGAATCGCGCAATTCGGACCCGATCAGGATGTCCTCCGCCACCTTGAGGCTCTCCTTCCTGGACTCGGCGGCGATAGTCCGCTGAGCGGGCTGGAACCGGCGCTTGAAAAATTCGGTCGGTTCGACGGCCTGAATCTTCAGATTCCGTTCGAGCGGTGCCCGCATGAAAAAGATGTCGAATCCGGCATTGTCCAGGGAACTGAAGGCAAGCCGTTGCCCGTCCTCCGAGAGAGAGAGCTGGTAAACCCCGGTGATCGAATTTGTCAGCGGGCGCACCGTGCCGCTGTCCAGATCCTTCAGGTAGATGTTGTTGATTCCGCTCATATCCGACACAAACAAAAGATGCTTGCCGTCCCGTGCCGCAACCGGTGAGGTCTCATCGCTGTTCGGCTCGTCGGTGATGCGCGTTATTTTCGCGGTCGAGACCTCGATGCGGTAGAGGTCGAGCTGATGGAAATCGTGCTGCTGCATTTTGAACCGGGATGGGACCGCCGACGGGTCGAGATGGTTTTTCCGGTCGGACGAGAAATAGATCGCCGAGCCGTCCGCCGACCACGCGGGGTCCGCGTCCGTGAAGACATCGGACGTCAGATTTCTCAATTCCTTCGTGCCGAGATTATAAGTATAGATGTCGGACCTGCCCTCCTTCGAAGCGGCGAAGGCAATGCGGTCTCCCGGATGGAGCGAATCCGCGGCGGGCGACCAGTCGACGGAGAATATCCCGTCGAGGTCAAACTCGATCTTTTCCTCATGCCCGGTATTTGCGTCGATGATGATGATGGCGTCTTTGTCTCCGCTCTTTGCGGCCAGGGCGAGCCGCTTGCCGTCGGCCGACCACGCCATCCCGGGCGTGATCAGGTGCAGCTCCTCGAAATCGGGAGTGCGCTGGCCCTTCACGAGCTTTTGCTGGATCGATCCGTCGAGGGTGTTCATCACAAAAACATCGAAATAATCGTCCCGGTTGGAAATGAAGGCGATCCGGTCGCCCTGCGGGGAAATGCGCGGGCTCGTATTATAGAAGCCGCCGTCCTTCGTGTGGTCGGTCAGCCGATGGGCGTAATCGGCGGGATCCTCGCGCTTCGCGATATCCGGCCAGTACTGGATCTTCTGCTCCTTCTGCCAGCGCTCCGACAGCTCGTTGACGCTTAAGCCGATGGCGCTGCGAAACCCCGCATCGACGCTGCGCGTCCCCTTGATGCGCGCGAGGATATCCGCGATCTTCTGTTCGCCGTACTTTGTGGCGATGTAGTTCCACACGGACTGGCCGCCCCGGTAGGCAAAGTATCCGTTGAGGTAGTCGATGGGCGCAAGGTACTCGTGGATCGTGGCGTCGCGCATGAACATATCGGAGTTCGTATCCCACTGCAACGCCTCGTACTCGGCGATCCCTTCGTTGAACCAGAGGGGAAGCTGAAGCGTGATGTTGTTTGCGATGATGGATTGGATCGAGCCGCCGTAGAACATATCGTTGATCACCGCGTGAACCAGCTCGTGATGAATGACATGGCGGAACTTCTTGTAGTCGCCCTCGAACGGAATCACGACCCGGTTCTTGAAGAGCTCCGTCACGCCGCCGATGCCCTCCTCGAGGTACGAGTTGACCACGTTCGTTTGCTGGAACTCATTGTGCGAATCGTACACCACGACCGGGATCCGGTTCGTGATCTGGTAGCGAAACGACTTGCTGATGGAGGTATAGGAAGACTCCGCGATGCCGGCGGCGAAATCCGCGAGGTACTCGCCTCCCTGGCTGAAGTAAACGTCGAAGTGGCTCGACTGGACGTAGAACCAGTGAAAGTCCTTATACTGGACCTTGTTCTTTCCGAAGATCGTTTGCTGTGCGGAGGCGGGCAGGCATGCCCCGAGCAGGAAGGCGATTATAAAAATGTATTTCATACTATTCTCACAACACCTAATCCCTTCCTAAAGTGCCGAGCTTGGGTCCCGGCCCGGTCCCGCGGTGCGGGAGATGGAGGGATTTCGTCCCAAAAGAAGGGGCTCAAGAGTTGCCGGGGACGACCTTCGGCAGCACCTCGTTCATCGAGCCGGTGCGATAACCCTGGAGGTCGAGCGTCACGTATGTAAACCCGAGCTGTTTCAGGCGGGCGACGATTCCGGAGCGGAGCTCGTCGCTGAAGAGGCGCGAAAGCTCTGTCGCGCCAACCTCGATCCGGGCGGTCCGCTCATCGTGATGGCGCACCCGGAATTCGCGAAAGCCCGCGTCGCGGAGGAGCGTCTCCGCCTGGTCGATCCGGCCCAGCGCTTCCGGCGTGATCGCAAGCCCGTATGGAAACCGGGAGGAAAGGCATGCGAATGAACCTTTATTCCAGGTGGGCAGCCCCAGGGCCCGGGAGGCCTCTCTCACATCGGATTTCGACATGCCCGCTTCAAGCAGAGGTGAGCGAACGTTCTGCTCGCTTTTCGCCTTCATGCCGGGCCGGAAATCTCCCAGATCGTCTGTGATGGTTCCGTCCGCGATCCAGGGTATCCCGAGCTCTTCTGCAATGGGCCTCAGCTTCGAGAAGAGTTCCGTCTTGCAGTAGTAGCAGCGGTCCTGCGGGTTTTCCCGGAACTTGAGATTGTCGGTTTCTTCGGTCGTGACCTCGAGGCAGCGGGCGCCGATCTGGCCGGCGATCCGGACGGCTTCCTCATACTCGCGCGTCGGGTAGGTGGCCGATCTGCCGATCACCGCGACCGCCCGGTGGGAGAGAACGTCAACCGCCGCTTTTAATAGAAGGGTGCTGTCGACTCCGCCGGAGTAGCCGATGACCACGCTCCCGAGTTCCCGGAGGATCTCCAAAAGCCGATCGTATCGCTGTTGCACATCACCGCGCATAATTTGCAGAGAGAAGTTCTTGTCTCCCGAAGCTGCAGTCGCAGGGGAGAGCGTGGAAGGAAAGGTTGAACTTACTTTTCCAATAAGTTCGTGAATTCTTTGATGGAGTGGACGCCGGGGAACTCCTTTTCGAACAGTTTTTTCTTCTCGGGATCCATCTGGAAGGACAGCCTGAGTGATTCGAGCGCGTCGAGGGTCTTGCGGAGGCGGAACAGCACCTTGGCGCGGCTGTAATACGGGTCGGCCCACTTGGGCTGAATCTCGATGCAGCGATTAAACGCCATCAGCGCCTTCTTAAGGTATCCGTACTCCAACAGCGTTTCTCCGAAGTCGAACCACGCCTCGACGTTCGCGGGGTCGAACCGGACCGTCATCTTGTAGCTGTAGAGCGCTTCCCGCCACCGGCCCAGCGTGTAGGAGACGTCTGCCTTCGCATACCAGAGTTCCGGATAGTTCTTGCAGAGCGTGAGGGCCTTATTGTAATCGTTGTAGGCCTTCTTGTATTGTTCCAGCGAGTCATAACAACTTCCGCGCCCGAAGAAGGATTCGTAGTGCTTCGGGTCGTACTTGATAGCCTGCGTGAAGCACCGGATGGCATCCTTGTACAGGCCGAGCTCTTCATATGCGTTTCCGATATTGTGCCACGCCGGCACGTCCTTCCGGTCGATCCGCAGGGTCTCCTTGTAACATTCGACGGCATCGTAGAGCCGGCCCAGGTTCGCAAACGCGTTCCCTTTATTATACCACGCCGCTGTAAATTCCTCCTTGATCGCAAGGGCCATGTCGTAGCTCTCGATCGCCTTCGTGTACTGCATCATCCTGTTGAGAACGATGCCCCGGTTGTACCACGCGCTGTGGTTGAAGGGATCGAGGTCGATGTGCCGGTCGTAGCACGCGAGGGCATCATCGAGCTTGTCCATGCTGTCAAAGCAAAATCCCAGCTCGTACCAGGCCTCCTTGTGGGAGGCATTATTGCCGAGAATGAACCGGAACAGGCGGACGGCGTCCTCAAACCGATCCATCCGTTCGAAGGTGATCGCCTTGCTGAAGAGGGCCTCCTCGTTCGACCCGTCCAGTTCGAGCGCGCGGTCGAAACACTCCAGGGCTTCGTCGTGATGACCGAGATTGTCGAGCGCCAGCCCGCGGCTGATCAGGAGTTCGGTGTCGACGGGATTCAAATTAAGGGCCTTCTCGAAGCACTCCAACGCTTCGTTGTACCGTTGAAGATTATTGAGGATGATCCCTTTCCTCTGCCAGGTATCGGCGCTGAAGGGCAGGTATTCCAGGAGCAGATTGATAAAGTGAAGAGCCTCCTCGTACTTTTCGTTCTCGAAGTAAAAGCTTGTGATTTCCTCCAGGGCCTCGATGTTTGTCGAGCCGCCGCCGTTTTTCAGCCGCTCCTTGAACTTCTTGATCTCATCCTCGAAGTTCTCTTTGCGGGAGCCGGTTTGCTCCGCATCGTCATCCATGTTCTCAAAGTCGAATGTGTCCATGGCCGCTGATGAAATATAAAGAAAAATTAAAGTCGAAGTCAAGTAACAATTGTGATGAGACGGGCCGGATTCATTGATTCTTACCGTCAAATGACCTATATTACGCGTTATAATGCCCGATGATTGCCGAAAACCTCGATACAATCCGCCGGCGGATCGCCTCAGCCTGCCTCCGCGCAGGAAGAAAACCGGAAGAAGTCACGCTGATTGCGGTGACGAAGACCTTCGGGAGCGCTCTCATAAGAGAAGCGGTCCGGGCGGGCTGCAGGGATTTTGGTGAAAACTTCGTGCAGGAGCTGCTCAGGAAGCGCGAGGAGCTCGGCGGCGAAGACATCCGGTGGCACTTTATCGGGCATTTGCAGTCGAATAAAGTCAGGCATATTATTGAGTGGATTCACCTCATTCACTCGGTCGATTCCGTGAACCTGGGCAACGAAATCTCGAAGCGGGCCCAAAACGCCGGAAGGACGGTTGAAATCCTCGTCGAAGTGAATTCGACGGCCGAAAAGACCAAGTACGGCGTGCAGCCGGAAGAGGCGGCAGGACTCATCCAGCGTCTCCAGGAGCTGGATCATGTGACGGTGGCAGGCCTGATGACGATCGGCCCGCTGGCGCCGGATCCCGAGGAGTCGCGCCCGGCGTTTCGAACGATGAAAAATCTCATGGATACTCTTAAAATGGGAGGAATCACGCTTCCCCACCTGTCGATGGGGATGACGAACGACTTCGAAGTGGCAATCGAAGAAGGCGCGACGATGATCCGCCTCGGGACGGCGATTTTCGGCCGGCGGGAACGTAGGGAATCACCCAGTCTAGAACAGACAAACTAAGAGGATCTACCAATGAAGACAACAGTGTCCGACATCAGGAATCAGCAATTCAACAAGGCCTTCCGCGGCTACTCTCCCGAGGAGGTGCACATCTTCCTCAACCGGATCGCGGTCGAGTGGGAAGCGGCGGTTGCGGAGAACAAGGCACTCGAACGGAAATCGCTCGATCTGGAAGCCCAGGTGAGGGAGTTCCGCGCCATGGAAACGGGTCTCCAGCAGACCATCCTGCAAACCCAGGAGGCGAGCATCAGGGCGCTTGATTCCGCGAGGAGGGAAGCCCAACTTCTGATCCGTGAAGCGGAAGGGAAAGCATCGGAGCTTCTTGATAAGAGGCGAAACGAACTTCTGGAGATGAAGGAACAATTGGCGATCCTACGGGCGAGAAAGAATTCAATCGCTTCTAGATTTAAGACGCTTCTGAGCTCCGAACTCGAGCTGATCAAGTCTCTCGACGCCGACGAGAAGATGCAGCACGAAACCGGTCCCGAGGAGCGCCAGGAGGTGTCGAGCGAACGGCTGGAGATCGAAGAGATTATCAGAAGTCTTGACCGGTGATCCCGTCAGGTCTGGCCACACGGGACCCCGGCCGAGACGGAGCGATTCACACGACACCGTAATGCAGCTCAGGGAACAGATCGACGAGGCCGTCGGCTATATCCGGAAGCATACCAGGATGCGGCCGGAGATGGGCATCATTCTCGGGACGGGGCTCGGGGGGCTCGTCAAAGAAATCCGCAAGGAGATGGTACTCGACTACGACGAGATCCCGCATTTCCCGATCTCCACCGTCGAGTCTCACCACGGCAAGCTGATCTTCGGGACGCTTGGCGGGAAAAAGATCGTCGCGATGCAGGGGCGATTTCATTACTATGAGGGTTACACGATGCAGCAGGTCACGTTCCCCGTCCGGGTCATGTCGAAGAGAGCCGGCCTCGGCGTGAAGACCCTGCTGATCTCGAACGCGGCGGGGGGCATGAACCCGCAGTTCCGGAGGGGCGATCTGATGATCATCACCGATCATATCAATCTCCAGGGAGATAATCCTCTGATCGGGCCGAACGACGACGAGCTCGGGCCGAGGTTCCCCGATATGTCGGAACCGTACAACCGGAAGCTCGCGAGCATGGCGGAGCAGGTTGCTTCGGATCAGTCCATTCCGCTGCAGCACGGCGTCTTCGTCGCGGTGCAGGGGCCGAATCTGGAGACGCGCGCCGAATACCGCTTCTTGCGGGGAATCGGCGGCGACGCCGTCGGCATGTCGACGGTCCCGGAGGTCATCGTCGCGGTTCACATGGGCATGAAAGTACTCGGGATGTCGATCATAACCGACGAATGTTTTCCCGAGACGCTCGAACCGGTGACGCTCGAAGAAGTGATCGCCGCCGCCGCGAAGGCGGAGCCGAAGCTGACCAGGATCATTAAAGAAGTCGTCAAGAGGATTTGAAGGAGAAATGACGAAGGCGCTGTTCAAAGAGCTCACCGACAAAGTGAACTACCCGCAGCTTGAACTCGACACCTTGAAGTTCTGGAGGGAGAACAAGGTGTTCGAGAAGAGCATTTCGTCCCGCTCGGGCCGGCCCGGCTTTACATTTTATGAAGGGCCCCCGACCGCAAACGGCAGACCGGGAATCCATCATGTCATCAGCCGGACGCTCAAGGACCTCGTCTGCCGGTACAAGACTATGTGCGGCTATCGGGTCAACCGGAAGGCCGGCTGGGACACGCACGGGCTGCCCGTCGAGATTGAAGTCGAGAAAGCCCTGGGATTCAAGCACAAGGACGACATTCTCAAATTTGGCGTGGCGAAATTCAACGAGGAGTGCAGGAAGTCGGTCTGGAAGTATAAATCGGAATGGGAAAACCTCACCGAGCGCATGGGCTACTGGGTCGATCTCGCCCATCCCTACATCACCTTCACGAACGAATACATCGAGTCTGTCTGGTGGTCGCTCAAACGATATTTCGACGGCGGGCTGATTTATAAAGGGTACAAGATTCAACCGTACTGCCCGAGGTGCGAGACGCCCCTCTCCTCGCATGAGGTTTCGCTGGGGTATGAGAACGTGAAGGATCCGAGCGTCTATGTGAAAGTGAGAATGAAGGGGGAGGAGGACTGCTATTTCCTCGTCTGGACGACGACGCCCTGGACTCTCGTCTCGAATATTGCGCTCGCCGTCCATCCGGAAGTCGAATACGTCAAAGTAAAGAATGCCGGAGTCGCATTGATTCTAGCAGAAGCGCGCCTGCCGGTCCTTGAAGGAGAATACGAGGTCACGGCCCGCATGAAAGGCAAGTCTCTGAAAGGGAAGGAGTACGAGCGGCTCTATAATTACCACCAGACGGGGCAAAAAGCCTTCATGGTCGTCGAAGCCGACTTCGTCACGACCGAGGACGGGACCGGGATCGTCCATATCGCGCCGGCCTACGGCGAAGAGGACTACCAGGTGTCGAAGAAGCACGGTCTGCCGACGATTCATGCCGTTAATAAATCCGGAGAGTTCGGGCCGGAGGTGACCGATTTTGCCGGGATGTTCGTCAAGGACGCCGATCCGCTCATCATTCAGGACCTCAAAGCCCGGCATCTTCTTTATAAAAAGGAGACGATCACACACAGTTATCCCCATTGCTGGAGGTGCCAGACGCCGCTGCTTTATTACGCGCGCGATTCGTGGTACATCGGCACGACGACCTACGCGGGCCGCATGATGGAGCTCAACAAGACGATCCACTGGTATCCCCCCGAAGTCGGCGAGGGCCGTTTCGGCAACTGGCTCGCGGAGAACAAGGATTGGTCGCTCTCGCGGGATCGGTTCTGGGGAACGCCGCTCCCCATCTGGATCTGCCTGAAGTGCTCCGCGCAGAAATGCGTGGGAAGCATTGACGAACTGAAGCAGGGGTCGGGCGTCCGGGAGCCGCTCGATCTGCACAAGCCCTTCATCGATGAAGTAACGTTTACGTGCGCCTGCGGAGGCGAGATGAGGCGAACCCCCGAGCTCATCGACGTGTGGTTCGACTCCGGAGCCATGCCGTTCGCTCAGTGGCACTACCCGTTCGAAAACAAGGAAACGTTCGCCGCCCAGCATCCCGCGGATTATATCTGCGAAGGAATCGACCAGACCCGCGGATGGTTCTATTCTCTCCACGCGATCAGCGTGTTCCTCTTCGATCGGCCGGCCTCTAAGAACATTTTAGTCAACGAGCTCGTGCTCGACAAGCAGGGGCAGAAAATGTCGAAGTCGAGGGGTAATACGGTCGATCCGTTCCGCATCCTCGATACCTACGGCGCGGACGCGACCCGCTGGTATTCCGTTGCGAGCTCCCCGCCGTGGAGGCCCACGTTGTTCGACGAGGACGGGCTCGGAGAGGTTCAGCGGAAGTTTTTCGGGACGCTGCTTAATACCTACGCGTTCTTTTCGCTCTACGCGAACATCGACCGGTTCGACGGCTCCGCCCCGCCGATTCCCGTGGGCGAGCGGGCGGAAATCGACCGGTGGATTCTCTCCGCGCTTCATTCGCTGATCAAGAAGTACCGTTCCGACATGGATTCGTACGAGGTGACCCGGGCAGCCCGCGCTGTGACCGATTTCACAATCGACCAGCTCTCAAACTGGTATGTTAGGAGGAACCGGCGCCGGTTCTGGAAAAGCGAAATGGGTCCGGACAAAACGGCTGCCTATCAGACGCTTCACGAATGCCTCGTCTCACTGACGAAACTGATGGCCCCCATAGCGCCGTTCATCGCCGAAGAGCTCTTCCGCGACCTGAATGCCGTGGCAAAGAAAACTGTCGAGTCGGTCCATCTTTCCGAAATGCCCGAAGCCGACGACCGAATGATCGATCTCGAGCTTGAATCGAGGATGGACAAAGCGCTGCGTATCGTGTCGCTCGTGAGGGCGATCCGCAACAAATCGAACCTGAAGGTGCGCCAGCCGCTCAAGCGCGTCATCCTCCCCGTCGCCAGCGCCGAGGACCGGCAGGCGGTCTCGCGGGTCGAGCACATGATTCTGGACGAAATCAACGTCAAAAAGATCGAGTACGTGGATGACGACTCCGAGATCGTCCGGAAGTCGGCCAAGCCGAACTTCCGCTCGCTGGGTCCGAAATTCGGAAAGTCCGTCCAGGCGGTCGCGGGCGCGATTCGAAAGCTCACGCCCGAGGAGATCAGGGAGATGGAGAAGAAGGGCTCTCTGACCCTGCATTTCAATAGCACCGAGGCGACGATCACGCGGGAAGACGTCGACATCCTCCAGGAAGAGATCAAGGGCTGGATCGTGGAGTCGCACGACAATCTGACCGTCGCTCTCGACACCGAGCTGACGGAAGATTTGATCGACGAGGGGTACGCGCGGGAATTCGTGAACCGCGTCCAGCATCTGCGCAAAGAGGCGGGATTACTGGTTACAGACCGCATTCGAATCAGCTTTCGGGCCGACGGTTCGTTAAGAAAGGCGCTGGCTGCGCTCGGCGCGTATGTCAAGAGCGAAACGCTGGCGGTTGAGATTGTCGAAGGAGGACCCGCACCGCGGGCCTTCGCCGAAAAAGCCGGCTCAGCGGAGGTCGAGATCAACGGAGCGAAATGCTCGATCGAGATCGAACGCGTAAAAGAGGATCGCCGGAAGTGATCCTGCGAGGAACCAGCGCAAAGAGTTTGTTTGTTCATTGAAGGAAGGAACCGGGTGATATGCCTAAAACCAAAAAATCATCGGCGATGGCCGAAAAGACTCTCAATATTCTAAAGGCGAAATCCAGGGCGAGGAAGGGTGTTGCCCCGGGAGTGAAACCGCCGCCCAGGACCAAAATGGCGAAACCGGAAGCCCCGAAGGCGCCCATCCGGAAGTCGTCCTACAGCAAGCAGGAGCTGGAATACTTCAAGAAAATCATCCTCGAGAAGAAAAAGGAAATTCTTGAGGAGCTCGAGACGCTGAGAGATACGATGATGGACTCAACCACGGGCGAGTATGCGAGCGAGAACTCCACCTACTCCACGCACATGGAGCAGGGGACGGACGCCATGGAGCGTGAAAAGACCTTTCTGTTCGCCTCGCGGGAGGGAAAGTTTCTCAACCATCTGCAGGATGCCCTCTCGCGCATCGAGCGGGGCGAATACGGCCGGTGCTCGGTCTGCGGAAAGCTGATCGAAAAAGAGCGGCTCGAAGCGGTGCCCCATGCCCAACAATGCCTCGCGTGCAAATTGCAAGCCGCGAAGTGATTCTCCGGGAGCCGTAAGCGTGCGCATACTGAACGTCAGCCTTTTCATCATAATTGCCGACCAGATCACCAAGATCATGGTGAAGGGGATCGATCTCCCCGGCCTCGGCATGCACCTGCGGGGCATACCGATGGGAGCGAGCCGGCCGATCATAGGGGATTTTCTTCGTCTTACGTATATAGAAAACCCGGGCATGGCGTTCGGGATCGACATCGGGGGGAAGTTGTTCTTTTCGATTTTTTCTATTGTTGCCAGCGCGGGCATTCTGATGTACCTGTACCGTGCGAGGAACGAAAGCCTCGCCTTCCGGATCGCTCTGGCGATGATCCTCGGAGGTGCGGTGGGCAATTTGATCGACAGGGTCTTCTACGATGCTTTTTTTAACGACGGCCAGCTCTTCCACGGCCGGGTCGTTGATTTTATCGATGCGGATTTCTTCAACGTCAACTTCCTCGGGTTCAAGCTCTCCCGCTGGCCCGTGTTTAACATCGCCGACGCCTCGGTGACGTGCGGGGTGCTCCTGATGCTGTTCTCGCATCGGAGATCCTACGGAAACCAGGCCGTGGCGCATCCCGAGCAGGAAATTCTGCCGGCGGCCATCGTGACGCCCGAACCATCTCAATCCCAGAGCGGCGGACAACCTCCCCAATCGTGAGGACCATGGAGTCCCGCGAGTTTGAAATCGTCGTCCCTCCCGGGAAGGTGCGGGAGCGATTGGACACCTTTCTCGCCCGTCACGTCGCGAACGCCACCCGCTCCAAGGTTCAGCACGCGGTGAAAGGGGGGAACGTCCTGGTGAACGGAAAAGCGGTGAAATCGAGCCATAAGATCTCTCCGGGCGAGATTATCTCCGTCAGAATCCCGACACCGGCCCCGCCTGACATTCTGCCCGAAAACATCCCTCTTGACATTGTCTTCGAAGACGACTCCCTGCTCGTGGTGAACAAACCCGCGGGGATGGTAACCCATCCCGCCTACGCCAATTATACGGGAACGCTTGTTCATGCGCTTCTCCATCACTGCCGCGATCAGCTATCGACGCCCGGCGAGCAGGCCCGGCCGGGGATCGTTCATCGGCTCGACAAAGGCACTTCGGGGCTCCTCGTTGTTGCGAAGAACGATTTCGTGCATGCGGCGCTGGCGAAGCAGTTTTTGAACCATACGATCGAGAGGGAGTACTGGGGAGTCGTCTGGGGCCATTTCGAGAAAGGCGCCCGCTCGGGGACCATCAATGCCGCCCTCGGGCGCAGCAAATCGGACCGCAAGAAGATTGCGGTCACTGCATCGGGCAAAGAGGCGGTGACCGAATACGGGGTCCTGGAGGAGTTCGGTTTTTGCACGCTGATCAGGCTCCGGCTGCACACCGGGAGGACGCACCAGATCCGGGTGCACCTGCATCATGTGGGCCATCCGGTTTTCGGCGACCCGACCTACGGGGGGAGAAGAATTGCCGGGGGACGGCCGGACATAAAGGAAGATGTCCGGTTTCTCATGAGCCTGTTGACACGCCAGGCCCTCCATGCCAAAACGCTCGGATTTATCCATCCCGTCGCCGGGAAACCGATGCGGTTCGACAGCGATCTGCCGGAGGATATGAAGGAGGTGATCGACTATCTCAGGAAGAGAGGAACGTAGGCTGGACGGACTCCGTCCCCGCGGCGCCGGGAGGCGCCCGGCGGCAATACTCTGGCGGTGCTACCTTCTGAATCGTTCGAAGATAACCGAGACCGCCAGCGCGATTACGAGGCCGGCAAAGAAAAAGAGTACGGGCACGATCTTTCCGAAAATTTCTTCAATCATACGGGTGAGCGACGAGCGCTCCGACACGTCAAAGATAGTCGATCCAGGGCCTAGATACAAGGGGGGGTAGGCAATCCTGTGACGTGCGCAACACGTATAGAGCCGGTTATGAGCGCGCTCACTGAAGGATTCCCGCCGCGGAATTTTGCGATTCCGTTCGTATCCGCGCTTCCCGTTAGGGCGAACCGGAAAGCGGAAAGTCCGCATTCCTGCCGTGCGGTCATAGTTCGGCGAGATGTTTCTGAAGTTTTTCCAGGTTCGCCCGGAAGTGTTCGAGCTTCTCCCTCTCCCTGTCGACGACCTCCTTCGGCGCCTTCCCCACAAAATGCTCGTTTCCGAGCTTGTTTTGAATGCTGTCGAGCATCCGCTGCGTGTGCGCTATTTCCTTACGAAGCCGTTCCCTCTCCGCATCGAGGTCGATCACCCCTTCGAGCGGGATGAAGATTTCGCCCCCGTCGACGACCGCGCTCGCGGCATGCGGGGGCTTTTCTCCATTTTTCAACTGCTGGATTTTCGTGACGCGGGCCAGACGCTGAAAATACCCCAAATACTTCTCGATGATCTTCTCCCGCCCGGCGTCGCTGAACCGGATGACAAGCTCGATTTCCTTCGAGGGCGGCACCGAGAGCTCGCCCCGGACGTTTCTGACGCTGTTGATCGCGTGCTGAACGAACGCCATCTCCTCCTCGGTTTTCTTGTCGATCCATCGATCTTCTTTCAGGGGAAACGCGGCGATCATAATCGATTCGCCGTCCGCTCGAGGCGCCAGATGCTGCCATAGTTCCTCGGTGATGAACGGCATGAACGGATGAAGCATGCGAAGGGATTGATCGAAAATGCCGATCGCTCGGTTGAGCACGGCGCGCTTCCCTCCCTCCGGCTCGTCGCCATAGAGCCGCCCCTTGACCATCTCCACGTACCAGTCGCAGAAGTCGTGCCAGAGGAAATCGTAGAGAATCTTCGTCGCCTGGTTGATCTCAAAGCGCTCCAGGGACGAGCTCAATTCGCCGATCGTCGAATGGAGGCGGGAGAGGAGCCAGCGGTCGGCGAGGTCAAGATGATCTTCCGGAATCGCGGGCGATGCCGGATCCTTCGGTGCTGCGGAGGATAGGAGCTGCTCTTTATTCAATAAAAGGAATCTCCCTGCGTTCCATACTTTGTTCGCGAAGTTACGGCCCATCTCACACTTCTCGTTTGAATAATGTACGTCCTGCCCCAATGGAGCGAGATAGAGAATCGTGAAACGGAGCGCGTCGGCGCCGTATTGCGCGATCACGTCGAGCGGGTCGGGGGAATTGCCGAGCGACTTGCTCATCTTCCGCCCCTCGGCGTCGCGGACGATGCTCGTAAAGTAGACGTCCCGGAACGGCACGATATCGCCGACGCCCCTCCGTGGAGATCCGCCGGGAAGCGGAACTTCGCCCATTACCTCGAGTCCCGCCATGATCATTCTGGCAACCCAAAAGAATATAATATCGGGTCCGGTGACCAATGTATCGGTCGGATAAAAATACCTAAGGTCGGGATTATCCTTTGGCCATCCGAGCGTGGAGAAAGGCCAGAGCCATGCGGAGAACCACGTGTCGAGAACATCCTCGTCCTGCCGGAGGTTCGACGAGCCGCAGTGCGGGCAGCGTTCCGGCTTCGTCCGCGAGACGATCGGCTCCTTGCATTCAAGTTTGCAAGCCTCGTCGCCGACGCAGTACCAGACCGGGATGCGGTGTCCCCACCAGAGCTGCCGGGAGATGCACCAATCGCGGATGTTCGTCAGCCAGTTCTCATAGGTCTTCACCCACCGCTCGGGGTGGAAGCGGATGTGTCCGTCCAGAACCGCCCTCAGGGCGGGTCCGGCAAACGGTTTCATCTTCACGAACCACTGGTCGGATAAATACGGCTCGATGACCGTCCCGCACCGGTAACACCGCCCGATCGTGTGGATGTGGTTTTCGGTTTTTAATATAAACCCCGCGGCTTCGAGGTCGTGCACGATTGCCTTGCGAGCATCGAGCCGGTCGAGGCCGCGGTATTTGGGGGGCGCATTCTCGTCGATCTGGGCAGTGGGGGTCAGGACATTTATAAAGGGCAGGTTGTGCCTCTTCCCCACCCAATAATCATTGGGGTCGTGCGCGGGCGTTATTTTCACCATCCCCGTGCCGAATTTCGGATCGACGAAGTCGTCAGAGATAATCGGCAGCTCTCTGTTCACGATCGGGAGGATGGCGGTGCGCCCGACAAGATGCCGGTACCGCTCGTCGTTCGGGTGAACTGCGACGGCGGTGTCGCCCAGGATCGTTTCCGGGCGGGTGGTCGCAACGACCGCGTACTCCTTCGAGTTTTTTATCGCGTACCGTATATAGAACAGTTTTCCCTGATGTTCGGTTTGCTCCACCTCGTCGTCGCTGATCGCCGTGAGATCCCTCGGGCACCAATTGACGATGTATTTTCCGCGGTAAATGTAGCCTTTCTTATAGAGCCGGATGAAGATTTCCTGAACGGCCTCGGAGAGGCCCTCATCCATCGTGAAGCGCTCGCGCTCCCAGTCGCAGGAGGCGCCGAGCTTCTTCAACTGCTTGATGATCGTTCCTCCGTATTCCTCCTTCCACTTCCAGACTCTCTTGAGGAATTCTTCTCTGCCGAGGTCCTGCCGGTTCTTGCCCTCTTTGGCGAGCGACCGCTCGACGACGTTTTGCGTCGCGATGCCCGCATGATCGGTGCCCGGCAGCCAGAGCGCTTCAAAGCCCTGCATCCGCCTCCAGCGGATAAACACGTCCTGGATGGAATTATTAAGCACATGGCCCATCGTCAGAATGCCGGTGATGTTGGGCGGAGGGATCACGATCGTGTAGGGCTTTCGATCGGTCCGCGCCCGGGCGTGAAACAGTCCGCGGGTCTCCCAATACCGATACCACCGTTCCTCGGTATTCACCGGAACGTACGTCGTGGATAACTCACTCATGGAGAGATGCGTGCCTGGTGGAGCAGGTGTTTGTGATAGAGGGAGGGACTGTGCCGCAACAGATCTGTCACCGTGCTTTGAACGTCCGCGAGACCTCCAGGGCGTTTTTCATCCTGTCCTTCATCGTAATCTTCAGTGAATGATTTCCCCGCTGGAGCCGCTCGTCGGACAGGTACGTGACCAGGTGATGCTCACCATCGATCTCGGGGATGACCTGCCGGTCATCAATGTACATTTTTAATTCGTCGGTATCAACGCCCGAAAGGTCGTCGTGGTAGTGAAATCTTACCGAGGCCTTCCTTCCCCTCGCCGACACCTTCAGCCGCCCGATCGTGGGCGGATCGTTATCGGTCAGGACGGCAAGCTCTCCCAGCGTCCGACGCAGCCTCGTCGAGAATGAACCGCCCCCGCTGTCGGGCCGGTCGGTCTGAAGCATCCACCCGCCGTCGGCGCGGAAGAACAAACCCCGGCGGCTTCCGGCGGGATTCGGTCCGGCCGGGACGGAAACGCGAACGCCCCGGTTCAGCAATCGATCCTGCGGATCCAGGATGTAGACGGTCGAGCTGCTGTAGTTCTCGCTCGTGATCTGTACGAAGAGCGGCTTATAGACAGCCGCAGAGTCGTAGGAGAATTTCAGGCCCCATGGCTCCGCGGTGAACGAGCCGCCCGCGTTTGCGGCTATCGGAAAGAGCGAAAACTCGTCGCTCGCGGAAGTCTCCGCGCCGTTGATCCCGGCTTGCACGCTGACCGACCGGGGGCCGGCATAGCCGGAGGACGGAGCATAGGCGCATGAGTATTTATAAAGATCGCTTGCCTCCGCGTCAAGGGCCGTTGTGCGATCCCCCTCCCGCACCGAAACCCGGGGCGCCGACGTGAAGAGTCCGGTCGATGTGAGTGTGAACCGAACGTAATCGGCGAACGCCTCCGTCTTCAGGTTCATCGTCCGGGGAGGTTCGTTCGGCGCGTGGAGGACCGCGAAAATCGGGCGAGTCTGAGATCCCATTTTCGTTTCGGCCCAAATTTTCAGCACGTCGTAGCGCTTGGTGTCGACAGGCAGCTCGATTCCGGTGGAGTCGGCTTCAAAACCGCCCCGGACGATCGTGTGCTGCGACCAGTCCGGACTCGAGAGCTTCCGGCCGGAGACGCAGCATTTTTGGATCAGGTCCAGATCCGAACCGACCAGTACGACGTCTTCCTCGTCGACGCTCTTAATCCGAATGAGCGGGCGGTGATTCACGATCAGGGTGCCTTTCACAGCCGCCTGGTTTCCCGAGAAATCGCGGCACACAAGCCGGTAGTCGTGCTCGCCTTCCCCAAGCGATTCCGTGTTGATGATGCCTGTTCCTTCGGGCATGCGGCCGTAGAAGGGGAGCGTGTTCCCCGTATCGATGTAAAGCTTCTGGAATTTTCCCCATCCCTGGAGTTTCATCGGCAGGTCGTAGTCAAGGTCGATTTCTTTCGTGTCCGCTACCGGCACGCGGTCGAGCTTCATGGCAAACGCCAGACTGTCGTCGATGTACATCTCCAGGCGGTGGATGCCCGACCGGCTCCACGTTCCTTCCGACCGGTCCACCGCATCGACGGCGAAGCCGATCGTCCCGTGCAGGATGAGAGGATGCGCGACAAATCTATCGTGGGCCCTGCCGCGGAACCTTCTGATGATCTTTGGGGAAGAGGAGTTGTCGATCGTCGAATTAAAGGTCAGCGGCGAGATCAGAAGCCGCCTGATGACGGGGGAAATCCTGTCGGTGATGCCGAATTGAGCGCACACCATCGGGTTGACGGGATTCAGCCCCTCGTCTCTGATCTCGAAGTGGAGATGCGGCGGGCCGAATCCGGTGTCGCCCGTGTAGGCGATCAGCTCGCCCCTCCTGACGGGATGGCTGCCGGAATCGGGCATCAGGTCGATCTCATACGTTCCTCTCCGATACTGCTCCTGCCGGGCCATCGCATTGATCGCTGCACTGAAAGTTTTGAGATGGGCGTAGGCGGTCACGTACCCGTCGCCGTGCCTGATATAAAGCATCTTGCCATAACCGTCGGGCGTGATCCGGATCCGGAAGACGTATCCGTCCCTTGCCGCGAACACCTTGTAGCCCGTGTGCCCGTGCGTGCTGATGTCGATGCCGCCGTGGAAATGGCCCGACCGGTATTCCGCGAACGCCGAGGTGACTGCCCTCCCCGCATCCGTCGGCCAGAGGTAATCCGCCCTTTTCACCGTGTCGGAAAGAAAGCCGCCCTCCGCAATTTTCGAGGGGGGCGCGGCCAGGGTGTCAGGCACTAGAAAGCGGGAAGATGCCCCGAAGAGCGAGGCAACCCCGGCGAGGGCAATCACATAGAAGAACGGGGGGCGGCGCACGCTTTACCCGCTTCCCACCCGGTGAGATGTCTTTGCGAATCCCACAAGCTCGGCCTCGACGAGGTCTCCGGGTTTGACTTCCCCCACTCCCTCCGGCGTGCCGGTGAAGATCAGATCTCCCGCTTCGAGCGTAAAAATCGACGACAGGTATTCGATGATTCGGTCAATACGGAAGAGCATCTTTCCGGTCGAGCTCTGTTGGCGGACGGCGCCGTTGACCCTGCAGCAAATCGTCACGGCATGCGGGTCGGCGATCTCCCCGGCCGGTATGATTTCCGAGACCGGAGCCGAGGTGTCGAATCCCTTCGCAACAGTCCAGGGCAACCCCTGCTTCTTCGCTTCGGTTTGAATGTCGCGCAGCGTCATGTCAAGCCCGACGCCGTAGCCGAGAACGCACGCGAACGCATCGGCCCGGGGAATGAATTTGCCGCCCTTTCCGATCGCAACAACGAGCTCCACCTCGTGGTGCACCTGGCGGGAGATCGCCGGGATGAGGATCTTTTCGCCGTCCCGGATCATGGCTGAGGCCGGCTTCAGGAAAACCACCGGGGTCGCGGGAACCTCCGCGTCCATTTCCCGTGCGTGCTCCGCATAGTTCCTTCCCAAGCATAAAATCTTGCCGACGGGGACCGCCCCGCCGGCGCCGCGAACCCGGATATTTTTCATGAAATCGTTAAAAATATAGGGACAAAATGGCATTAGTGCAAGGGTTCGCCCGTATCTGTGTTTGGAATCACCGGTGGTTGATTTTTACGGGGAAATGTATCTATATTAAGCCCCGCTGGAATGGTAGAGTTCCGGGTGTGCCGATGGTCGGCAATCCATAATTCGGCGGACAGCGAGTCGAGGGCTCTATCGTGTCCAAATCGTACGAAGCCGCGGGTGTGAGCATCAAAGCCGGCGATGACTTTGTCCGGAGAATCAAGAAGAAAGTACAATCGACGCTTTCAGAGTCGGTGTTGGGCGGCATCGGCGGATTCGGGGCTCTCTATGCCGTCAAGTTCCGAGGCGTCCGCGACCCCGTCCTGGTTTCGAGCGTCGACGGCGTGGGAACGAAACTGAAGGTGGCATTTCTCATGGATAAGCACGACACGGTGGGCCAGGATCTCGTGAATCACTGCGTGAACGACATCGCTGTTTGCGGCGCCCGGCCGTTATTCTTCCTTGATTACTTTGCTACAGGAACGTTACAGCCCCTGGTCGCGGAGCGCGTGCTCGACGGGATGGCGAAAGCGTGCCGCGAGAACGATTGCTCGCTGATCGGCGGGGAGACCGCCGAAATGCCCGGCTTTTACCGCGAGAACGAGTATGACCTCGCCGGCGCGATCGTCGGACTGGCCGGGAGGAAGGATTTGTACGACAGAAGGGATGTTCGCGCCGGCGATGTTTTAGTGGCGCTGCCTTCGACGGGACTCCACACCAACGGATACTCGCTTGCCCGCTCCGTGTTGTTTGAAAAATTTGATATCGACGATTTTATAGACGAACTCGGGATGAGACTCGGCGAGGCGCTGCTGGCCATTCACCGATCCTACCTCCGGCCCATCCTGAAGGTTTCAAGACGATCCGACGTTCATGCAATTGCGCACGTGACCGGCGGAGGCATCGCCGCGAATACCGCACGGGTGATCCCGCGGACCCTACGTCTAAGAATCGACTGGCGGCGGTGGCAGCGGCCCGCGATTTTCAACCTTATTCAAGAGCTCGGGGACGTTTCCGAGAAGGAAATGAGAGCCACGTTCAACCTTGGCGTCGGACTGGTGATGATCGCCTCCCGCGGGGGGGCGGATCGCGTCATGAGGGCTCTGAGGCGAGGGGGCGAGGCGCCGTTCATCATCGGTGAAGTGTGCAAATCTTGAGACGAACGGAGCATTAGAGCGTGGAAACCCCCTCGACGAATCGCCTGACTTCAAAAGTCCGGCATATCGAACTCGCAACCGGGAGCGGACCGGTTGTGATCGTTCCGGCCCTTCACCAGCGGCTATCGACCCTGCACGAGATCTCGATCCGGCTCGACGACGCAGTGAGCTTCGCCCGGATACTTGAAATTATGCGCTCGGAAGCGAGATGGCTGATCGATCATCAGGCCTGTTTCATGGCCCTGATCAACCGCTCGCGCACGCACTACGTCGTCCACTCGCTTTCTTCGGTGACGGACGCCGCCGATCTTCACCAAAAACATTTCTTCATCGATGAAGGCGTCGCCGGGTTCGTGATGAGCGCCCGTGCGGCGACGAGGACCGACACGCGGTCGGCCGAGAACGCGAGCCCGGCGATCGAGGGCAGGCTCCTCGATCTCGGGATCCGGTCGCTTCTGGCCGTCCCGATGCATGCAGGCGTCGAGACGACCGGCTGCCTTATGTTCGGCAGATCGCAGTCCGCCCAGTATTCCCTGGAAGACGCCGGGATCGCGCAGCAATTCGCGGACCACTGTTCGATGCTGATCAGGAACTGCTCTATTATTGAGGACGCCGGGAAGCGAATCTCCCAGATAGAATTGATCAACGAGGTCTCTCATCAGCTCAGCGCCGTGCTGCACGTCGAAGAGCTCCTGCGCGGCGCGGCGGAATCGATCCAGAAGACGTTTCATTATTTCGACGTGACCGTTTTTCTGCTCAATGAAGACCAGACCGAGCTCGTGCTCGAGGCCCATTCCGGAAATTTCAGCGATTTTCTCCCGCACGGCTACCGCCAGAAAGTTGGGCACGGTATCGTGGGGTGGGTGGCCGAACACGACGAGGAGATTCTCTGCAACGACGTCTCGGCGGACCCGCGGTACATCGTCCACGAATATCATAACACAAAATCGGAGCTCGCGCTCCCGATCAGGGTGGACGGCCAGCTTGCGGGCGTGCTGAACGTCGAGGATGCCAAGCTCCACGCGTTTGACATGACCGACGGCGTCGTCCTCGAGACGCTCTGCGATCAGCTCGGAAGCGCGCTGAAAAATGCCCGCCTTTACGAGGAGATTCAAGAGGCGAACGTCCGCCTCATCGAGCTCGACAAGATGAAGACAGAGTTTCTGGGCATCGTGTCGCACGATTTCAGGTCGCCGCTCTCGAGCATTATTCTCGCCGGCAGGGCGCTGCTCAAGAATGACGAAGTCCGCCGTGTCCGGCGGGTCAAGGACTATCTGCAGATCATCGTCGACCAGGCGAACAAGCTCAACCAGCTCGCGGAGGACACGCTCTCCATCACGAAAATGGAGTCCGGCGAATTGACGTACCAGTTCAAGGTCGTCAACGTGGTCCGCCTCATTCAGGACGCGATCGCGATGGTCCGCATGTCCAGCCGGCACACGATCGCGTTTGAGGTCGATCCGGCCGTGTCGTTCATTAAGGCCGACCCGGCGAAGCTTCGCCAGGTGGTGCAGAATCTCATCGGCAATGCGGTGAAGTACTCCCCGCGCGGGGGAAAGATTTCCGTCAAGGCGAGCGACTACCCGCCGGAGGAAATGCTGCTGTCAGTCTCGGACCAGGGGATCGGCATCCCTGCGGAGAAATTCGAAGTGCTCTTCCAGAAATACTCGCGCGTCGATTCGGGGGAAGGGAGTCAGATCAAGGGAGCGGGGCTGGGCCTCTGGATTTGCAAGGCGGTGGTCGAGGCGCACGGCGGGAATATCTGGATCGAGAGCGAAGCCTCGAAAGGCACAACGATCAAGTTCACGGTAAAGAAGGTACAGTAGCCGGTCGTCTTGAAGAGGGCCGCTTCAGGCGGCTTCTTCGGCGACCCCGGCCGGGATGCTGGCGGGCGACGGACGGCGGGCAGGAACGGCATTCCACAGCTTCAGCATGAGGAGCGAGCCCACGAGGGCGAACGCGATCATGCTCGGTCCCCACGAAACCCATCCCCAGTGATCCAGCAGCCAGCCCATCCCCGAGCCGACTGCCGCTCCGCCGATATACTGCATCCCATCGAACAATCCCGTGGCCGTTGCGGCGGCTTTTTTCCCGCCGAAATCCATCGAGGCGGTGCCCGAGAGCATCGAGTGCACCATGCTGATCCCAAGCGAGTTCAGGACGAACGCACCGATGATCCACGGAAGTCCGGGTGCGATCCACACGACGCACAGGCAGACGATCTGCAGGGCGTATCCCACGAACGCAACGGGGGGTCTTCGGGAATCGAAGAGCCAGTCGGATGCCGTGCCGGCAATAAACGCGCCGAGGATTCCTGCCGCGACCACGACGAACGCCCCCTGCTGGAAAACGAACGACTGAAGCGGCAGATGCTGGACCTCCTGCATGTACCGCGGGAACCACTGCTCGAAGCCGTGCCGCACGAAGCCGGTGCAGAACTCGGCCGCCGCGATCGTCATTGTCACCGGGTTCGCCAGCACCTTCTTCAGCAAATACTTCATGTTCACCGTATCGGTGTCGCCGCTCGAGGCGTCTGCCGTGTCGAAGGGCGGCTGGCCCGCTTCCTCGGGGCTGTCCCGGACGAAGCGAAGCGTCAGGAAGCCCATGATCGCCATGATGCCGGCGGGAATAAAGAAGACCCACTGCCAGGGGAGGAGCATCACGGCGATTCCACCGATGACGAAAATCAGCGCGCGGCCGCTTTGAATCATCGAGCCGAAGATCGCCGAGAAGACACCGCGCTCCCGGACGTGAAACCATGCTGAATTAACCTTGATGAGCGCCAGGGCGCTGAACGACTGGAAGTATGAATTGAGCGCCCAGACCGAGGCGAAGTAGGCGATCAGAAAAGGGCCCGTTCCAAGAAAACCGACATAGGCCCCGAGGCCGAACGCCGCGTTAAAAACAACGGCTCCGAACACGCCGATCAACATCGCTTTGCGCCCCCCGATCCGGTCCGCGATCGGGCCGTTGAAGATCGCCGATAGCCCGTAGATCGTGAGCGCGGCGGTGATGATGGTCCCGATCTGCGTCTTGTCCCAGCCGTAGGTATCCGCCAGGGCCTTGTTCGCAAAGGAAAGATTATACCTGCCCATGTACATGGCGGCGTATGTAAACCCGAGCGTCAGCCAGTTTGCGCCGCGGCGGCGGCGGAATTCCTTCGTGTGAAAGGGCCGGTCAATCGGCGATCGCATGGTCACGACAGCGGCTTGGGCGGTTCCTGACGCCGGGGAGTTTCCAACCGTCGGATAATCCTGTCCAGCATCTTGCTCCACCGCGGCAGGTCGTTTTCGTAGTACCGGAGGGCGGCCTCGACCTGTTCGCGCGTGAAGCCGAAATTCCTGTAGAGAGTGTCCAGCCTCGACGCAGCGGCGAGCGAGTCGGAGCGCAGGAGCCTTGCTTCTTCCCGGGCGACGAGGAGCTGGGCGTAAACTTCGATGAACGATTCTTCCGGTATCGGGGGAGGGGGGACGGAGCCGGTCGAGCACGAAACCAAAAAAAGCCCGCAGAGCACTTCAAAACACAGCGCAGGGATGCGCCTTGAGCGTGAATACACGCTTTTTAAACGTGTCGCGGATTTTTGGGCTGTTGTCAATGCGGTGGAAATAAAACGCTCTTGGTAATGCGTGCATGCTCCTCCCTCACGCCGAAGCCACCCCGTGCGAAGGTCGTCAGTGGCGTGGGAATGTAGCAATACTCCGATTAACTTTCAAACAGACCCGGAATTCGGCTGAAACCTCCCTCGCCCAATCAACGTAGAATAGGCAACGAGTATGAGCGATGCAGTGACACAGATTGGAATCGAAGACAGTTCGAAGGAAAGAACGCAGCGCAGTTACGCGCGAATTGCGGGCTTTCTGTTTCTATGGCTGATCATCACCGGTCTGGCCGGTGCGCTCACTATCTCCCATATCCTCGGGTCCGGGACGTTCGAAGAAACAGCGAAGAGAGTCGTAGCTTCGGAACACTTATATCGGCTCGCGCTCTCCAGTGAATTGATTGAGACTTTGAGCGCACTCCTCCTTGCCTTCGCTCTCTATGTAGTGCTCAAGCCCGTCGATAAGCTTTTGGCTCAGATCGCGATGTATTGGAGGCTGGGGGAATCGTTCATCGGCGGGGCGGGGACGATCTTCGATTTTGTAAGGCTGCAGCTTTACATTTCATCACAATCACCGGGGGCACCGGGAACCGCCCAGTCGGAGGCCTTGGTGGAGCTGACGCGGAGTGCCGGGTTCGGTGCGTACAACATCACCGCGATATTCTTCAGTATCGGCTCGGTCCTCTTCTTCTATCTGTTTTTCAAATCGAGATACATTCCGAGGATCCTGTCGGCATTCGGCGTATTTTCCTCGGTCGTGGTGACGTGCATGTGTTTCGCCACCCTTATCTTTCCCGAACACAAAGAAACGCTCCAATACGGTTGGGCGCCGATGGCCATCGCCGAAGTCGCAACCGGCATTTGGCTGATGTTGTTCGCAGTAAAGACCCGACCCCCCGGGTGATCAGCAAGCCGCCCGACTGGCGGTTACCCGCGCTTAGCAGCCGAACGAGAATTGGGCTGCGGCACTTCATTCCCCAAGGCCTGGACCTCGTGTCTGATCGGTCATCCTGTCATGTCCCCGGTGCCGATCTTTGACTTTTATGGCACTTCTTCGTATCTTTTTCGCGGAGAGGTTTCGAAGTTCGCATTTACCAACAGGAGATTGATGGCATCGACGTCGGATTTTAAGCCCGGCCTGACGATTCGGATGGATGGCGATTTGTGGACGGTGGTGGAGTTCCAGCACGTCAATCCGGGGAACTGGCGGGCGTTTGTTCGCACGAAGCTCAAGAGTCTTAGGACCGGCAAGGTCGTTGAGACGCGTTTCCGTGCCGGCGAAGCTCTTGACGTCGTCCGGATGGAGACCAAGAACTTCCAGTACCTGTACCACGACGGTTCGGGATTCGTGTTTATGGACAAGGAAACCTACGATCAGATGAGTGTCGATCAGAAGGTCGTGGGCCCGGGCGCCCAATTTCTCCGCGAAGGTGAAAGCGTCGAGATTCTGTTCAACGGCAACGACATTATCGCGCTTGAAATTCCCATTACCGTCGAGTTGAAAGTCGTCGAGACGCCTCCGGGGGTCAGAGGAGATACGGCAACGGGAGCCCAAAAACCTGCAAAAGTCGAGACCGGTGCGACGGTCAATGTTCCCCTCTTCATCAACGAGGGGGACAGGATCAAGGTCGACACCCGCACGGGCAGCTACATCGAGCGAGTCAAGGCGGCGTAAGCCGGCAACCGATCAGCCCGATCTCCTGTCGATCGATCCACAATCGCAAGTTCTGCTTGCCCATTATTTTTCAGAGCAAATGCCATGGACTTAGCCCTGCTGAAGAAACTGGTCCGGATCGTCGAGCGCAGCGGCGTGGAGGAGATCGAAATTGAGGAAGAGGGATTACGGATCCGGGTCGCAAAAAACTCTCACAACAATTCCACTCCGCCGGCCGTAGCCGCGGCGCAACGGGATCAGGCGCCGGCCCCGGCAGCAGAGACGGCCGCCTCTCCCGCACCCCCCGAAGCAAAGCTTCATGAAATTAAATCGCCCATCGTCGGAACGTTCTATCGCGCCCCTGCGCCCGATGCCGACCCGTACGTCGAAGTCGGCCAGACGGTCCAGCCGAAGACCGTGCTGTGCATTATCGAGGCGATGAAGCTCATGAACGAGATCGAATCGGATGCGGCAGGTCGCATCACGAAGATTCTTGTGGAAAACGGCCAGCCGGTCGAGTACAATCAGCCGCTGTTCCTCATCGAACCGGTGTGATTGGGCTGACCGCTTCCCTCTCCCTGACCCTCCTCAAAACCGGTGTAGTGTGTTCAACAAAGTCCTCATAGCGAACAGGGGGGAAATCGCGCTTCGGGTGATCCGGGTGTGCCGGGAGCTCGGCGTGAAAACCGTGGCTGTCTATTCAGAACCCGACCGCCTCTCGCTCCACGTCAAATTTGCGGACGAGGCGGTGTGCATAGGCCCGGCGCCGAGCAAAGAAAGCTATCTCCACATCCCGCGGATCATCTCCGCCGCCGAGATCACGAACTCCGACGCAATTCATCCGGGCTATGGGTTCCTCGCCGAGAACTCGCAATTCGCCGAGATCTGTGAATCTTCGGGACTGAAATTCATCGGGCCCTCCCCCGATGCGATCACCGCGATGGGAGACAAAGTGCTTGCAAAAGATACGATGCGAAAAGCGGGGGTCCCCGTCGTGCCGGGGAGCGAAGGAGTCGTGAAAGAGGCCAAGCAGGGGCTGGAGATCGCGACGGCGATCGGTTTTCCCGTCATGATCAAGGCATCGGCGGGCGGAGGGGGCAAAGGACTGCGGATCGTGCGGGAGGCGGCCGAGTTTGAGAAAGCTTTCCAGCTCGCGAGCTCCGAAGCGGAAGCGTCGTTCGGCAACCCTGATTTGTACATCGAAAAGTTTGTCGAGAATCCCCGGCACGTCGAAATTCAGGTGTTCGGCGACCGGTTTGGCAACGTGGTTCATTTGAACGAGCGCGACTGCACGATTCAACGGCGCCACCAGAAACTCATCGAGGAGTCGCCGTCGCCGATCGTCGATTCTGATCTTCGGGAAAAGATGGGCGCGGCGGCGGTGAAGGGGGCGAAGGATGTGAAGTACGAGGGGGCCGGGACCATCGAGTTCCTTGTCGATAAGGACAAAAACTTCTATTTTATGGAGATGAACACGCGGATTCAGGTTGAACACCCGGTCACCGAGGTTGTGACCGGATATGACCTGATCAAACTTCAGCTCCAGGTCGCGGCCGGCGAGCGGATCCGGAAGAAGGAGTTCAAACCGCGCGGCCATGCGATCGAATGCCGGATCAACGCCGAAGATCCCGAGCATGATTTCCGGCCGTCGCCCGGCGAGTTGACGAGCTTTCATCTGCCGGGCGGTTTCGGGGTTCGTTGTGACACGCACTGCTACGCGGGTTACCGGGTCCCGCCGTATTATGATTCATTGCTCGCGAAGTTGGTTGTCTTTGCGCCCACCCGCGCGGAGGCAGTGCAAAAAATGGCGGGCGCGCTCGAGGAGTTTACGGTCGAGGGCGTCCATACGACAATCCCGTTCCACCGCCGGGTCATGAAGAACGATGTGTTTAAGAGCGGCAATTATGACACCTCTTTTATTGACCGGCATTACCACAAGGACGGCTCAACCGAACCCGCATGAACAGCGTTCAATTATGAACTTTCCCGATAATCTCAAATATACGAAGGACCACGAGTGGATCCGCGTCGAGGGCGATGCGGGAGTTGTCGGCATCACCGATTACGCACAGGGCGAGCTCGGCGATATCGTGTTCGTTGAGCTTCCGGGCAAAGGAAAAAAAGTCCGGCAGGGCGAGAGCTTCGGAACAATCGAAGCGGTCAAGGCGGTTTCCGACCTGTTCGCACCGGTCTCGGGGGAGGTCGTGGACGTGAACGCAGAGCTGGAAAAGACGGCGGAGCTTATTAATAAGGAGCCGTATGGCTCCGGATGGATCATGAAGATAAAGATTACCAGCAAAGAAGAACTAGGGGGACTCCTCTCGGCTCAACAGTACCGGCAGCTAGTCGGAAAGTGAGCGACGCCCAGGCATTTTCCCGCAGGCACATCGGCCCGGACGATTCTGAGATCCGGGAGATGCTTGCCGAACTGGGGGTAGGATCGCTCGAAGAGCTGATTCTTTCCGCGGTCCCCGAACGGATCCGCACGCGGCGCCCGCTCGATCTCCCGGCCGCCAGCCCGGAGCACGAGGTACTGCGGGAGCTGAGGGAGATGGCATCGAGGAACAAGATCTACCGCTCGTTCATCGGCATGGGGTATGCCGATACGATCACGCCGGCGGTCATCCAGAGAAATGTCCTGGAGAATCCGGGATGGTACACCGCGTACACTCCCTACCAGGCGGAGATCGCTCAGGGCAGGCTGGAGGCGCTGGTGAACTTTCAGACGATGGTGGTCGATTTGACCGGCCTCGAAATCGCCAATGCCTCGCTGCTCGATGAAGCGACTGCCGCGGCGGAGGCGATGCGGATGTTTCAATCGGTCAAAGGGCTTGGCACGGGCGGAACCTTTTTTGTTTCTAAAGACTGCCATCCCCAGACCATCGACGTTGTCCGGACGAGGGCGAAGCCGCTCGGCATCTCCGTCGTCGTGGGAGATTGGGAGAACTTCCGCTTCACCGAAGAGGTCTTCGGCGCGCTGCTTCAATACCCCACCTCCGCCGGCGCGGTTCACGACTACGCTCCTTTCTGCGAGCGCGCCCACAATTCCGGAGCGCTCGTCGCTGTTGCAGCGGACCTTCTGAGCCTCACGCTCCTCAAATCACCGGGTGAGTTCGGCGCCGATGCAGCGGTCGGGAACACGCAGCGGTTCGGTGTCCCGCTCGGATACGGGGGCCCGCACGCAGCGTATTTTGCGACGAGGGATTCGTTCAAGAGGTTGCTGCCGGGGCGAATCATCGGGGTCTCCGTCGACGCGCAAGGCCGCCCTGCGCTGAGAATGGCGCTCCAGACGCGCGAGCAGCACATCAGACGCGAGAAGGCGACTTCGAATATATGCACGGCGCAGGTTCTCCTCGCGGTCATGGCGAGCATGTACGCGGTCTACCACGGCCCCGAGGGTCTCAAGGAGATCGCAGGCCGGATTCATCGCCTGACGAAGATCCTGGCGGCAGGATTGAAACGCCTCGGATTCAGGGTTCTTCATGAAGAATTCTTCGACACCATTCATTGTCCAGCCGACTACGACACGAAACTATACCTGGAGGCGGCTCTGCGCTCGGAAAAGATGAACGTCCGCTGGTTCGAGGACTATTCGTTCGCGATCGCGCTCGACGAACTCTCCTCCGAAGACGAGGTGGACACTCTGCTTCAGGTATTCGGGCACAACCGGCCGCAAGTCGATATGCCGGGTCTTGCCGCCGGGATCGCACCCGGCTACGAGGGAAGCCAGCGGCGCACATCCGGCTATATGACGCATCCGGTTTTCAATGTGCATCAATCCGAGACGAACATGCTCCGGTATATCAGGTCGCTCGAGGAGCGAGACCTCTCGCTGACGACGAGCATGATTCCGCTCGGCTCGTGCACGATGAAACTCAATGCGACAACCGAGCTCATCCCGGTGAGCTGGTGGGAGTTCAGCGAGATGCACCCGTTTGCCCCGGTGGAGCAGGCCGAGGGGTACCATGAGCTATTCACCCGGCTTGCATCGGCGCTGAAGGAGATCACCGGCTTCTCGCGGATTTCGCTTCAGCCGAATTCCGGGGCGCAGGGAGAATATGCGGGACTGCTCGCGATCCGGGCCTATCACGAGAAGCGCGGGGACGGCGGCCGGGACGTCTGTTTAATTCCTTCGTCCGCACACGGCACCAACCCGGCAAGCGCGGTGATGGCCGGGATGCGGATCGTTGTCGTTCAATCGAGACCGGACGGGACGATCGACGTGGATGACCTGGGTCAAAAAGCCCGGCAGCATTCGAAGGACCTGGCCGCCTTCATGGTGACATATCCCTCGACCCACGGCGTGTTCGAAGAGGGGATCATCGAAATTTGCGACATCATCCACCGGAACGGCGGGCTGGTGTACATGGACGGTGCGAATATGAACGCTCAGGTGGGGCTCTGCAGGCCAGCGGAATTGGGCGCCGACGTCTGCCATTTGAATTTGCACAAAACCTTCTGCATCCCTCACGGAGGCGGAGGCCCCGGTGTGGGTCCGATCGGGGTGGTGGAAAAACTCGCCCCGTTCCTGCCCACGCACCCGGTCATCCCGATCGATGGAAACGGCGGGGTGGGTGCGGTCGCCGCGGCGCCATGGGGCAGCGCGGGGATCCTGATGGTATCGTGGGCGTACATTGCGCTCATGGGCCCTGCAGGATTGACCCATGCGACGAGGATCGCCATTCTGAATGCGAATTACATGGCAAAACGCCTTGAAGGGTTTTACCCCGTCCTGTATCGCGCCGCGAACGGGACGGTCGCGCATGAATTCATCATCGATGCCCGCCATCTCAAGGAATCCTCCGGGATTGAGGCGGAGGATATTGCGAAGCGGCTAATCGATTACGGCTTTCACGCGCCGACGGTTTCGTTCCCCGTCGCGGGGACGCTCATGATCGAGCCAACCGAGAGCGAGGCGAAGGGCGAGCTCGACCGCTACTGCGACGCCCTCATTGCGATCCGTCGCGAAATTGAAGAAATCGAGCGGGGGGAGGCGGACCGAACGAATAATGTCCTGAAGAATGCGCCCCACACGGCGGAGATGATCGCGAAGGACGAGTGGAGTTATCCCTACTCCCGCGAGAAGGCCGCCTTCCCGGCTCCGTGGACGCGCAGCCGCAAATTCTGGCCTGCGGTCGGGCGGATCAACAGTGCCTACGGTGACCGCCATCTCGTGTGCACCTGTCCGCCGGTCGAGGCCTACGGCGAAGTCAAGGCCGAGGCGTGATGGAAGGGGCGGACCGCCCCCGGCGGATACTGCCAATAATAGTTCTCTCCCAATTTTTCGGGACTTCACTCTGGTTCGCGGGCAATGCAGTGCTTCCCGAACTCCAATCTCATTTAAACATTCGCGGCGACCTCGTCGGCATCACGACATCGGCAGTCCAATTCGGTTTCATCGCCGGTACCCTGGCCTTTTCGTTTTTCGGACTGCCCGACCGCTTCTCTCCGAGAATTCTCTTCCCCGCATGCTGCCTCGCGGGGGCGCTGTTCAACGCGCTCGTGCTTGTTTTGGCGCGAGACCTTCCATCCTTAATCGTTCTGCGGTTTTTGACCGGCGTGTCGCTGGCGGGAATCTACCCGCTGGGAATGAAAATTGCCGCCGGGTGGTACCGGAAAGGTTTGGGGAACGCCCTCGGATTTCTCGTAGGGGCTTTGGTCCTTGGCACATCCTTTCCCCATCTTTTAAAAAGCGCCGGTCCCGCAAGCGGGCTCCCCTGGGAGGGCGTCATCCTCGCAGTCTCGATCGTCTCGGCCCTGGGCGGGATCCTGATGTATGTCTTCGTTCCGGACGGTCCGTGGAATACGCACCGGGGAACATTTGACGCCGGATCATTGCGCGCTATTTTCCGCTCAGAGGGAGTGCGCTCGGCGGCGATCGGATATTTCGGGCACATGTGGGAGCTGTATACCTTCTATGCCTTTCTCCCTTTCCTCCTCTCGGCCTATCGATCAGCCGGACCCGACGCTGGCTTCAACACGTCCCTCTGGGCCTTCGCGATCATCGCCGCCGGGTCGCTCGGCTGCGCCGGCGGAGGACTCGCATCGAACCGGTGGGGGAGCCCGCGGGTCGCGATGGCGCAGCTTGCTCTCTCATGCGCGTGCTGCATCGTGTCTCCGCTTTTGTTCCGGCTGCCGGCGGCGTTCTTTTTCGCCGTGCTGGTTCTCTGGGGCATCGTCGTGGTCGGCGACTCGCCACAGTTTTCGGCGATGGTGGCGGGGTACGCCCCGCCGGACTCCCTCGGCTCGGCACTAACAATAGTGAATTGCATCGGGTTCGCGATTACGATCGTGAGCATCGAGGCCACGTCGTTTCTCTCGCACGCCGTGCGGCCGGAGTATGTGTTTATGGTGCTTGGCCTCGGTCCGGCGATCGGGCTCGTCTATACGCGCCGGCTCCTGCGGGAGAAAGCCGCATGACGCAGTCCCGCGAGCTTATTCTCATTCTAGATTTCGGTTCGCAATATTCTCAGCTCATCGCGCGGCGCGTGCGGGAGCTGGGGGTTTATTCCGAGCTTCATCCGTTCAATCTCCCCGCCGGGAAAATCCGGTCGATGAACCCGAAGGGAATTATTCTCTCGGGCGGGCCCGCGAGCGTGTACGATCAGGATGCGCCGCTTCCCGCCCCCGAGCTCTTCGAGCTGGGGATTCCGGTCCTCGGGATCTGCTACGGGCTCCAGGTGATCGCGCACCGGCTCGGCGGCCAGGTCGATCCCTCCGCGAAAAGGGAATACGGCCCCGCATCCGTTTCCATCGACGATGCAAGCGATCTATTCCGGGGGATCGACGGCGACCGGACGCCGGTCTGGATGAGTCACGGCGACGCGCTCGTGAAGATGCCCCCCGGCTTCGAGCGGATCGCCCACTCCGCGGGCTCGCCGATCTGCGCCGTCAGAAATAAAACGCGAAAAATTTACGGCGTGCAGTTTCACCCGGAGGTCGCGCACACGGCCAAGGGAAAGGAGATCCTGAGGAACTTCCTCTATGCCATCTGCGGATGCCAGGGCGGCTGGAATGCGGGTTCGTTCGCCGAGGAAAAAATCGGCGGGATACGCGCCGAGGTGGGAGGTCAGAACGTCATCTGTGCGCTCAGCGGAGGAGTGGATTCATCGGTGCTTGCAGTGCTGCTCCACAGGGCGATCGGCAACCAGCTCCACTGCATACATATTAATAACGGCCTGATGCGGAAGGGGGAGAGCGAGTCGGTCCTTCAACTCCACCGCGAACGTTATCATTTTAACGTCGCCTATGTCGACGCGACTGCGGGTTTTCTTGAAAGACTAGTAGGGGTCAGCGACCCCGAACAGAAGCGGAAAATCATCGGAAGAACGTTCATCGAGATCTTCGAGCAGGAAGCACGGAAAATCGGGAATGTAGGATACCTGGCCCAGGGCACGCTGTATCCGGACGTGATCGAATCGACCTCGTTCCGGGGCCCATCCCACACGATCAAATCACACCACAACGTGGGAGGATTGCCGGAAACGATGCATCTCAAGCTGATCGAGCCGTTTCGGGAACTGTTTAAGGACGAAGTCCGCGAAGTGGGCAGGCTTCTGGACGTTCCCCCGGAAGTCATCGGCCGGCACCCGTTCCCCGGCCCCGGCCTTGCCGTCCGGATTATCGGAAGCGTCGGGCCGGATAAACTTGATATAGTCCGCGCCGCGGATCAGATTTTCGAAGAAGAGATCCGGAAGGCCGGATTATACGATTCCCTCTGGCAGGCCTTTGCCGTACTCCTGCCCGTCCATACGGTAGGGGTGATGGGGGACCAGCGAACGTACGATCAGGTCGTTGCACTTCGCGCCGTGACGAGTTTAGACGGAATGACCGCCGATTGGGCCCAACTCCCCCCCGGCCTTCTTGCGACCGTCTCAAGCAGGATCGTAAACGAAGTGAGGGGAGTAAATCGTGTTGTTTATGACATCAGCTCGAAACCCCCCTCGACAATCGAATGGGAGTGAATAATCGGCCGTCCGGCCTGCCGAACGAAGACAGGGTGACGACCGCTACCTGATGAGCCGCATGGGCTTGAACCGAGATCCGATCCTCCCTGGGCCGCCGGGTTGACCACAGTCGTGAGCCGCATCACCCGTTTTCGTTGAGGCGGATCACAGGTATGCTTTCAGCGGGATGTGGCCGCGATCAAAGGGGAAGCACGATTTACCGGTTTATGTTTGCGCCCCATTGACATTCATCCCGCATTCAGCTACATTTCTTTAGTTCCCTCCTAAGTATTTGATTCTAATCGTAATTCGTTTATTCCATACGGAGGAGTCCTTTGCACTTTAGAATTACGACATATGGTCATATCCTGCCGCTTGCCGCGCTCTTTGTCTTCGGGGCCGAGAAATGCTTCGATCCCCTATTACCCGAAGATGTGCTGAAGGCAGTGCGAGAGAACTCTGCGACGACGGAGACGAGTGGAACAGTAGCAGGAGACCCTTCTTTATTGAATTTCGAGAATGTCGAATTTCGTGCAGTCAAGCGTTATTCTGCACTGTATGGGGTCGATTACAGGCTGATTCTGGCGATTATCAAACAAGAATCGCAATTTGACGAACAAGCCCGCAGCGGGCGTGGAGCCATCGGCCTGATGCAAGTCATGCCTGTCACGGCGATGGAAATCCGGGATAAACTTGACCTGGCGGGAACCGGCCACCCGATTGAGAATATCCGCGTCGGGGTCTACTATTTTTCAAAGCTCTATTCGCGTTTCAAAGGAGCGAAGGCAAGAGACCGCGTTCGCCTCGCGCTTGCCGCATATAATGCGGGTCCTGCCAGGATTTGTGACGCTCAGGTGCTCGCGGCCTACATCGGCGAGAACCCCGGAAGCTGGTCGTCGATACAAAGCACCCTGCCCCTCTTGTCGAAGCGATGCTATTCGCTCCACGAAACGGTCTGGCCGAACGGTAAGCCCCCGAGCGGATATTTCGGAGAGGCCAACCAGACCATTGACTACGTCAGCAGCGTCGTAAGGACCTACTCCGAGTATCAGTCGGCGATGTAACGAAAGACACACCGAAGTATTTTTTTTCCGGGCGCGACGGATTTTGCTTGACACGCCCGTCCCGCATCTGTATATTTCTTCCCAACGCATCAGTTCGTTACCGGTGATTTCATAACTTGCCCCGATTGAAGTAATAGTTCGGTCGAGGGCACCGGAGGTATTGAATTGCTCGGGAGGCGGTTCGGGTACTCTTCGGTGTCTTCGGCTCTTGCCGGCGTGCCGGCAGGATGGCGTCGGAGCTACCGGGGTCGTTGAGGGAGGGATCTCAGGGTAAGAGAATTGCGCTCGCAAGAACGGTCGTCCAGATTCCATTCTTGTCGCCTTCGGCGGACTGCGTAATATTGTATGTCTTCACGATCTTCCCGCTCATCTTGTAAAGCTTCTCGCGTTCATCCCATCCGGTGTCCGCATTAAACTCCACCCCGAGCGTCGTCGCGAGCATGGTCGCCGCAAGATCCTCTGCATACTCTCCAGCTTTTTCATCGGTCTCGCCGTAGGGGTGATGCTCGGACAGGTAGCCGTACTGGCTGCTATCCGCCGGCGTGGCGACTCCGAGGGAAGCTGCGATGAGACGATTGGGCTCGTTGGTGGCATTGCGAGCCATGACCGCGAAGGTGATCTGTCCCGCCTGCAGCAGTTGCAATCCGTCTTCGGCCGGTATCCGTTTGCATCCCGCCGGATAGATGCTGGATACCGTCACCAGATTGCACTTCTCAATCTTGGCATCGCGCAGCGCGAGCTCGAACGATTGGAGGTAGTCCTTGTGGCGGCCGACTCCTTTGGTGAAGAAAATCTTTGAGGGTATATACACGTAGGGAGCTCCTTCAGATCGTGAAATGTAGTTGGGAATGTACCGTCGAACAGGCGTGAACTCTCAGGGCCACGAGGCGTAGGTACCGGGGCGCTCTCAATCGCCTACGAACGGGCATACGCGCGGCGCATCTGCCGGTCGGCGTCGCGTTTTGCGATCGCCTGCCGCTTGTCGTAGGATTTCTTTCCGAGCCCCAGCCCCAGCTCCACTTTCGCGACATTCCCCTTAAAATAGATCCTGAGAGGAACGAGTGTCAGCCCCTTTTCCGAGAGCTTTCCAAAGAGCCGGCGGATTTCCTGCTTGTGCAGGAGCAATTTCCGATCGCGTTTCGGATCGTGGTTGTTGATGTTGCCTTTCTCGAATGGACTGATGTGCAGGCCGATGAGCCAGACCTCACCATTTTTTACGACCCCATAACCGTCCTGCAGGTTGGCGCTGCCCTGCCGCAGGGACTTCACCTCGGTCCCTTTCAGCACGATTCCCGCCTCGACTCGATCGAGGACAAAATAATCGTGAAGCGCTCTGCGGTTGGTGACGACAATCTTCTCATTGGGGCTCGGGGTTCGGCTCGCGGCTGCCATCTTTATGCGGAAGCAATGATACGGAATTCAACACAAAGATGCAATAA
>DASQAZ010000168.1:0-3724 GCA_035635475.1 Bacteroidota bacterium
GCCGCTCATGGACGGCGCCCGCAACGACCTGCGGCACGCTCTCAGGAAGGCCGCGATTCAGGATGCGCGTATTCCGGTCTACGCGAACGTTTCGGGCCGGCCTGTCCGGAAGGCCGAAGACATCCGCACTCTCCTCGAAGCGCAGTTGACCTCCGCCGTTCGCTGGGATGAATCGGTCCGGAACATGATCGCAGATGGTGCGACAACCTTTGTCGAGGTTGGGCCGGGCAAAGTGCTGCAGAGCCTCGTGAAACGCATCAGCGAGGCGGCCGAGGTGCGCGGCATCGATACGATCGAAGACATCCAACAGAGCGTTCCGGCCTGAGGTCGTGGGCCGGCTCGATAACAGGGTCGCATTGGTGACCGGTGGGTCGCGAGGCATCGGCCGGGCGATCGCTCTGAGGCTGGCCCAGGACGGCGCGCACGTGATGATCTCCTACCGGACCCGCGCTCCGGAGGCGCAGGAAGTTGTGAACGGAATCAAGAAGTCCGGCCGCCAATCGGCGGCATTTCAATCCGACGTCTCGATCTTTCTACAGGCGAAGGAGATGATCGAGCAGATCGTCAAGGATTACAAGCGATTGGACATTCTGATTAATAATGCCGGAATTACGAAAGACGGATTGCTCCTCCGGATGGCGGAGGACGACTGGGACAGTGTCATCAACACGAATCTTAAAAGCGTGTTCAATTACACGAAGGCCGCCCTCCATCCGATGATGAGCCAGAAATCCGGAAAAATCGTCAACCTTGCATCGGTCACCGGCATCACAGGGAACGCCGGCCAGACGAATTATGCGGCTTCAAAAGCCGGCATTATCGGATTCACAAAGTCGCTCGCGAAGGAGGTCGGTTCCCGCAATATTCAGGTTAACGCCGTTGCGCCGGGCTTTGTCGAAACGGAAATGACCGCAAAGCTCACCGAGTCACAGCGCCAGAAGCTGGCCGAGAACATCCCGCTGAAGCGGACGGCGACCCCGGAAGATATCGCGGGTGTGGTAAATTTCCTCGCCTCCCCCGATTCGGATTATATCACCGGTCAGGTCATTTGCGTCGACGGCGGGCTGGCGATGTAGCCGAGGCTTAGAAAAACGTATTCATCAGCATCCACCAATCAAAGGAGCATCATTATGGCAGACGTAGAAGCGAAGGTTAAGGAAATCATCATGAACAAGCTTGGGGTCGAAGCTACCCAGGTGACGCCGGAAGCATCCTTTACGAACGACCTCGGTGCGGATTCGCTCGATACCGTCGAGCTCGTGATGGAATTTGAGAAGGAGTTCAACCTTCAGATTCCCGACGAGGACGCGGAGAAAATTGCGACCGTCGGAGACGCCATCCGCTACCTTTCGGGCAAGGCTCATTGATGGGCCCCAGGGCTACAATCGCCGTGATTGTTGGCGGCATATTTATAATTGAAAGGGTGTCGTGACCACGGCAGCACAATTTAAGCAAAGGCGTGTCGTCGTTACCGGTATCGGTGCGGTCACCCCGATCGGGCTCAGCGCAAAGGAATTCTGGGAAAATGCGATCGCGGGCAAGAGCGGCGCCGCGAAGATCGCGAGTTTTGATGCATCGGACTACGATACGAAAATTGCCTGTGAGGTGAAAGGGTTTAATCCTCTCGATTTCATGGATAAGAAAACATCGAACCGGATGGACCTCTTCACCCAGTACGCGATGGCATGCGCCGAAATGGCGGTAAAGGATTCCCGCCTGAACCTCGAGAAGGAAGATCGGGAGCGCATCGGAGTGATTTTTGGCTCCGGGATCGGCGGCATGTGGACCTGGCACCGGCAGATGCAAACCGTCTACCAGACGGGCGGACCCCACCGCATCAGCCCGTTCTTCGTGCCGATGATGATCGCCGACATCGCCGCAGGTTGCATTTCAATGCGTTTCCAGGTCAAGGGTCCGAATTACGCCACCACATCCGCCTGCGCGACCTCGTCTCACGCGATCGCCGATGCATTCATGCTGATCCAGCGCAATGATGCGGACGTCATCTTCACTGGAGGGTCGGAAGCGGCAGTCTGCCCGATGGGTGTCGGCGGATTCAATGCAATGAAAGCCCTTTCCACACGCAACGACGAGCCCGAAAAGGCGAGCCGCCCCTTCGACGCCCAGCGCGACGGATTCGTGATCGGCGAGGGAGCCGGCATCCTGATCCTCGAAGAACTCGAACACGCGCTCAGTCGCGGAGCCCGGATTTACGCCGAACTGTCCGGTATCGGCCTCACGGCCGACGCCTATCATATCACTGCGCCCGCCCCGGGCGGCGAGGGTGCAATCCGGTCGATGCGTCTCTGCATGAAGGACGCAGGCGTAAAACCGGAAGAGGTGGACTATATCAACGCGCACGGCACCTCCACCCCGTTCAACGACAAGTCGGAAACACAGGCGATCAAGGCCGTCTTCGGCGAGCATGCGTACCGTCTCGGTATCAGCTCGACAAAATCGATGACCGGCCACCTTCTCGGCGCCGCAGGCGCCGTCGAGGCGATCGTCGCCGTCCTATCGACATACGACAACATCATGCCGCCCACGATCAACTATGAGTTTCCCGATCCGGATTGCGATTTGAACTACCTGCCGAACAAGGCGGTCAAGAAAACCGTGAGAGTCGCGATCAGCAACACATTCGGCTTCGGCGGTCATAACGCCTCCTTACTTTTCAAAGGATTTCAAAGAAATTAAGGCAATGATTGTATGGCAGTGCTGAACCGTTTCCTTCGGTGGATCCGGAACTCACCGAGGGTTTTCGAGGCCGGCACGTCCGCACCACGAGTCGATTTTCGAAGGCTGGAACACAGCCTGAGCTATTCCATCCGCGATGAGGCGCTCTTTTTTCAGGCCCTCTCACACCGTTCGTATCTCCAAGTTACCCATAAAGAGGATGCCATCTCGAACGAGCGGCTCGAATTTCTCGGCGATTCGATCCTCAATCTCGCCGTGGCGGAGTATCTGTACCGCCGCCACCGCACGGCGGCAGAGGGTGAGTTAACGAAAATGCGTTCCCGGCTCGTCAATCATAAAGCGCTCACCGCGTACGCACACCAGCTCGGTATCGCCGATTTTATGCTCATGAGTCCGAGCGCGCTCCAGTCGGGCGGGAAGGGAATGGAAACTATCCTGGCCGACGCCTACGAGGCGCTCATCGGGGCGATCTACCTCGATCGCGGTTTCGATCACGCGAGAAAATTCGTCGAAGAAACGATCCGGCGGGCGCTCGAGCACGGAATGGTGAAAATTGAAGACGAGAATTTCAAGAGCCAGCTCCTGGAACATGCCCAGGCGGAGGGCCTCGGGGTTCCGCGCTACATCACGATCGGCGAGGTGGGACCCGATCATGACCGGACGTTTACCATAGAAGTCTTTATCGGAAAAGCGTCGTACGGCACCGGCTCCGGAAAGAACAAGAAGGATGCCGAACAGGCCGCCGCGGAGAAAGCCCTTCGGCAGTTGAATCTCGCTTGAACTTCTCGTCATTGCTCCGGTTCCTGGCCCCGATCACTGTTTTCCTTCTATGGTACAGCACCTCGGGAGCTATGGCTCAGGACTCTCTTTCATCTCCTCCCCCTTCATCCGTTCCGCCTTCAACCATCCCTCCCTCCTCCATTCCGGCTTCAGATGTCCCCGATTCTCTCTGGTCGGTGGACACCGTGGTTGTGACCGGAAATTTGCACACGAAGAGCTTCGTCATTTTGCGGGAAATGACATTAAG
>DASQAZ010000169.1:0-19905 GCA_035635475.1 Bacteroidota bacterium
AATATCCCGAATGACTGATGTTAAACTACTGTTTATATTGGATTTATCTGTAAGTTCAATGCCCTCTTCGCTGAAGTCAAGTTCAAGCTCTAGCAGGCTGCAAAGGTTCAACAGTTTTTCTCTCAGTTCAGCGATTTTTCCGGATAACTTACCCCGAAGTTGTGCGACGGAGACCCGGTGCGAGCGCTCGGACCGACTGCTGATGAGGTCTGCAACCGCCTCTGCCTGGGATAGATCAATCCGGCCGTTGAGAAATGCTCGTCTTGTAAACTCTCCCGGTTCAGCCGGCCGGGCTCCTGATTCGACCAGGGTCCCCAGAATCCTGCGAGAGATGTACATGCCCCCGTGACAGCTGAACTCTACCGAGTCTTCGGCTGTGTATGAATGCGGCGCTCTGAATACGGTCGAAACGACCTCGTCAATTATGTCGCCGTTCCCGTCGGTGAATAGGCCGAAGTGGGCTGTGTGGCTGGCGGCCAGAGTAAGGGGGGATTTTCCGCGAAACCTCTGGCTGGCGAACTCCACGGCTCCCCTACCGCATACCCGGACGACCGAGATGCCGCCTTCGCCGATCGGTGTGACAATTGCCGCGATGATATCGTCTCGGGGATTCATGGCTGAACAGGACAGGGAGATTGGACCTTGAATTTAGGAAACTCCTCTCATAAAAACAATTGACGGTTTTCGAATAGAAACTCAGGTGAGGCAACGAATCACTCTCATTTAGATTCTTACGTGAGGCAACGAATCAGATTTCGAGCAGGAATATACCTAGGACAACGGAGATGGCAAAGACCTAACTCTCTGGAGACGAGGGCGATACCAAGAAACGGCCTGGCCCAAAGACCGCCTGGGCCTAAATGTAAGAAGCCCTGCCGTTTAGGCCAGGGCTTGGGTAGGGACTCTCTACCTTGGGGGAGTTATTGCTGCCTTTTGGGCAGTTTCATAGCCAGCTTCCCGATGATCCCCCCACCCCGTTTCTTCTCATCAACCTTTCGCAGCGGCTCATCCTTGTGTTGCTTGTTAACCCACACTTGCTGGGCTATTGATAAGAGGTTGAACATGAAATAATAAAGGTTCAATCCAGCCGGGAAACTGTTGAACATCATTGTGAGCATCACCGGCATGAGATAGACCATCATTTTCTGACGGGGATCCTTCACACTCATCTTCTGCTGCACGAACATCGTGATTCCCATCAGCAGTGCGAGGCCGCTTACCTCGTTGATGTTGAAAAACGGGATCCTGAAAGGAAGCGTCGTAACAACATCCGGCGACGAGAGGTCTTGAATCCACCCGACAAATGACGCTTGCCGAAGCTCGATTGTTGCGCTGAAAACCGCCCAGAGCGCATAGAGGATCGGCAACTGCAGGATCATCGGCAAACAACCGCCTGCAGGATTCACGCCATACTCCTTATAAAGCCTCATGATCTGCTGGTTCATTTTCTGCGGATCGTCCTTGTACTTCTCGCGAATCTCCGCCATCATCGGCTGAAGAGCCTGCATTTTTCGCATCGAATCCATGCTGGTCTTCGTCAGGGGATAGAGCGCGATTTTCACAATGATCGAGAAAATGACAAGGATTACGCCATAGTTTGAAATGAACAATCGCAGGAATTGGAACAGCGGAATAATCACGTATCGCGATATCGGCCGGATAACCCAGACTGCCCCGAGGCTCATGATGCGATCGAGCTCGACGTTGTATTGCTTCACGACGTCATAATCAAGCGGGCCCAGGAAAACGGTAAAGCGGTCGGTTTCGACAGGATTCCCGATGAAGGGCATTTTCAGGGAGATGCTGTATGTCTCTTTCGCGCCGTTGTCCGGAAGCTTGAGGCGATTTCCTTCGAGGTAGGCGCCCTGACTTACTTTCTCGCGCGGGATGATCGCAACGGCAAAATACTTGTTCCTCGCCGCGACCCACGCGGCGCTGCCCGAGATGCTCTGCTTGACCGGTTCGTTGAAATTGTTTGCGTCGACATCGATCAGCTCACCCCCTGCGAATGCGGAAGCCTTCGCGAAATTCGATTCGTTGATCGAATTGCGCTCCTGGTACCGGATCCCTGATTCCCAGGCAACCTGGTATTCAAAATTGGAGATGATGTCCTCCATCTCTTCGAACCGGTAGGACGCGTCGAACGAGTAGAGATTGCCGTAGAAGACGAATGACTTAATGATCCGGCTTCTCGCGTTGACGGGCAGCACCAGTTCGACTCTCACGGACTCCTGATCTGCGACATGGATCACTTGTCCGTCTTGAAAGTTCGACCGGAAGACGAGATTTTTCGTATCGATCAGCTTGCCGTCGGAGGAGTAAAATATCAGATTGAAATCCCGCGTGCCGGTTCCATCGATCAACTCGACCGGGTGTTGATCCCAGCTCTTGTATTGCTTCAGCACCCACGATTGGATGGCGCCCCCGGCACTGGCGAGCTCCGCCCGATAAAGCCCCGTCTCGATTGTGAGCACGCTCCTTTGACCGCGGCCGAGCGCCGAAAAGTACTTTCCGAGTGTGTCTCCTCCTCCTCCGGTGGGCTCAACCCTCGCGGGGGTCCTCGGCTGGCTCTGAACGGTCTCGGGAACGGTCTGATGAAGAGCGCTGGAATCGCTTGCGGAGGGCGGTTTTGCCGGTGGGGGTGCGTTTGTCCACATCCAGATCATCAGGATGAGGCCGATCAAAATAAATCCGATTATTGCGTTTCGATCCATCGAATTATTGGCGAATTATCGGTTTCAGAATTTCACACGGGTGGTCAGGGAACCGGATCATAGCCGCCGGGGTGGAGTGGGTGACAGCGGAGAATCCTCTTCAGCGTCAACCATAACCCCCTCATGGAGCCGTATCGGGCAATTGCCTCGAGTGCATATGAGGAACACGACGGGTAAAACCGGCACCTGTTTGCGGAGACGGCCGGGGAAACAATCTTCTGGTAAGCACGAATCATCAATGTGATCATTTGTCACCTTCGAGCCGCGCTTGCGCAACAGATTGCAGAATTCTCTTCATGTCCTGTTCAATTTCAGAGAAGGTCGGAAACCTTGGTGAATGGGCGACCTTTTTGGAATAGACGAAAATCAGCGCCAGCGGTCGCGGCGAGCTCTGCATCCTTGGGAGGATGATCGCCTTGTTGAGCCGGTAGGCTTCGCGCGCGAGCCTTTTCAGCCTGTTTCGATCGACGGCACGCTTCAGGGCGCCCGGGGCCGTAAATCCGACGGCCTTGCGCGCTCCACCACGGAATTTCAGCCGCTCATCCGCCAGGAAGAGGCACCGGAGGTATGTTCCCTCAAATTTCCTCCCCTGCTTGAAGACAAGCTGAAAATTGTTCCGCCCTCGTAAGATGTCCGCTCGTCCAAGCGTATGGCGCACCCGCTCGGGACCTCGGACTTGCCGGCTGGTGGGCCTCCGACGTTTCTTTCCTAGTTCGGCCACGGAACGACGATCCCGCCCTGCGGGATTCCGTTTGAGCCCACGTGATGATTCGAAGGGTTTTTGCGTGTCCTCCGGGTTTCGGTGAACACCGCCCGGGCTGCACTAGCGCTCGTCACTAACGGTGAGCTTCCATCGCCCTTTTGCCCGGCGCCGCGAGAGAACTTTCCTCCCATCTTTCGATTTCATGCGCTCGCGAAATCCATGCTTATTTTTGCGTTTTCGTACACTCGGTTGAAAGGTTCTCTTCATCGCGTATTACTCCAAATTAGAAGGGTTCTGCCGGGTAATGCAAAAAGAGGATTGCTGTTGACAATCCTCTACTCTTGAACACGCGCGATCAGACAGTGACCGCCAATATAAAGAAATCGGCCGGGAAAAACAAACCCTCTGAAAAAACAAAAATTTTCCTTGCGATGGCGGGAAAAACTTTGTATAATAATGACGCAACCCGAGGCTTTTCCTTCTGTCGATAAGATGTGGATAACCGTCAGCGCCCCTGAGCCCACTCATCCCTGCCGACAGAAAAGCCCCACGCAGGTCAAAAGTTCGCTGTGAATAATCGCGCCGCATGAGCCTGTCCTTAAAATTTTGACTTTGAGGAAGAGATGGATCGATGTCTTCCCGAATCGTCCCTCTCTGTCCCGCCGGTTGCCCTTGTTCACATAACTGTTGGTAAGATGTTGATAGAAGTGTAAATCGCGCTAACCCCTTTCGGTTCAAAAGGTTACAAAGGAATGCCCATGAGTGCCCCACACCAGAGCAGCAGTTCCGATCCGAACGGATTTTCCGGAAATGTCGACAACCTTCATCTGCCCGAACGGACATGGCTTGAGTGCCTTAAGCTCGTCAAGGGACGGGTCAATAATCAGAGCTTTCAGGCATGGTTTGAGCCGATCATTCCTCTTCAGGAAAAGGACGGGAAGTTTGTCATTCAGGTGCCGAGTCAATTCTTTTATGAATGGATCGAAGAACATTACTATCCGCTGCTCATCGAAGTTCTGACGCAGGTGATCGGCAAGGAGATCTTGCTGGATTATGAAGTGGCATCTGAAGAACGTGAGACTCGTGTCGGCGGACCCGCCACGCTTCATTACTCGCCGGAGTCTCCCGGGCCGCTCTCTTCGGAGCAGCCGAGTACCGCGGGCCAGCCGGCAGCCGATCCCACAGCCAGCGCTATGACGAGACACTTGGGCGTGCATTCACTAAATCCGCGTTATACGTTTCAGAATTATATCAAAGGCGAAAGCAATCAGTTTGCCTGTGCGGCCGCGCTTGCGGTGGCGAACACGCTGGGCGGCACGTCGTTCAACCCGCTGGTTATTTACGGAGGCGTCGGCCTGGGAAAAACCCATCTCGTGCATGCGATCGGCAACCATGTGCTGCAGTCCGACAGAAGCAAACGAGTGCTCTACGTTTCGAGCGAAAAATTTACGATCGATTTCGTCGAGGCGATCCAGAAGGATCGCGTCGCAGAATTCTCGAATTTTTACCGTCGCGTCGATATCCTCATCGTCGACGATATCCAGTTCTTTGCCGGAAAGGAAAAGACGCAAGACACATTCTTTCATACATTCAACGAGCTCTATCAACTCGGCAAACAAATTGTGCTTTCATGCGACAAACCGCCAAAAGAGCTGAAAGGACTCAATGAGCGGCTTCTATCCCGTTTTCAATCGGGCCTCACGGCAGATGTCCAGCCTCCCGATCTGGAAACGCGAATTGCAATCCTTTGGAAAAAGAGCGCCGAAAACGGCGTTGAGCTTCCCCATGAAGTGGTCGAATTCATCGCGTTGAACATCACGTCTAATATCCGGCAGCTTGAAGGCTGCTTGATCTCTCTGCTCGCCAAGTCTTCAATCAACCACCGGAAGATCGATCTCGAACTTGCAAGGGAAGTCGTTCGCTCGATCATCGGGGAAGTGAGAACACATATCACTGTCGAGGAAATTCAGCATGTCGTCTGCGAACACCTGGGGATTCCGGAGGATCTTATCCGGGCGAAGACGCGGAAGCAGGAGATTGTGAACGCACGGCAGATCGCGATGTACCTCACGAAGGAGCTCACCAATTCATCGCTCAAGACGATCGGACTCCATTTCGGCGGCCGCGATCACAGCACCGTCATTCACGCCTATCAGACCGTAGAAGACAGCATGTCGACCGATCCGGTGCAGAGAAACCTCGTGCACCAACTCAAGTCCAAGCTGGAACTGAGCATCCGGTAGCGGAATCGTATGAAATTTAAACTCCTGCCCGATCACAATCGGGCATTTTTTATTTTTGGCATAGCGCTGTGGAAAATTGTGTGGAGCATGGGTGATTGACTGTGTGTGGAGTGTGAAAAGATTCGATGAATTGGTATGCGGGGAGGCTTGGGTCCGGGCCTGTGGAAAAGAACCGATGTATCCGCCGGGGATACACATGTTTCCAACGCAGAAATGACGCTAACTTGCTCTGTCACAGGGCCTTGTCAGGCTATCAACATGTCCACAGCCCTTATTATAAGAAATCTCTCTTTAAAACTTCTTTAAGTTATTGTAATAATAGGGACTTAGTAGAATCTACCCGTTGAATTTTACGCATAAATTTCGTAAATTTAGTCCACGGTATCAGGCCTCAAACCACCATCCAAACAAGGGGAACTCATGAGATTTACAGCCTTGACCGTCGAGCTTCAAAAGGTCCTGGGAAACGTCGGAGGCGTGATTCCATCACGCTCGACGCTTCCGATTTTGGAAAATTTCCTCTTCGAAGTCTCGAATAATCACCTCCAGATCACTGCGACGGACCTGGATACTTCGATGTCCATGAGCCTTCCCGTGAAGGACACTGAATCCGGAACGATTGCGGTTCCGGCGAAGCGGCTGGCCGAGACTATTCGGTCGCTTCCCAACACAGAGATCCAATTCACGGCACAGGGTGACAAGAATAAGATTTTATTGAAAACGGAAAACGGGGAATATCGTCTGACGGGCGAATCGAGCGAGAATTATCCGACGGTTCCGAAATTCAAAGCGAACGAGGAATTAAAAATTAAAGCCGAGACCCTCAAACGGCTGATCATGAAGACGTCGTTTGCGGTGAGCTCAGACGAGCTTCGTCCGGCGATGATGGGAGTACTCTTCCAGATCAAGAAAAATGAAATCCGCGCCGTTGCTACGGACGGCCATCGACTGGTCCGCGTGATCAACTCTTCATTTTCATCCGGGATCGGCGACAGGGAAGTCATCGTCCCGGCGAAGGCGCTCAATCTGGTTCTCAAGTCATTCGAGGATGCGGAGAGCAGCGTCTCATTCAGCGAAAACCACGCAATGTTCACGACGGGCACGACCCGGCTCGTCTCTCGCATGATCGAAGAGAAATTTCCGAACTACGAGAGCGTCATCCCGCTCGATAACGAGAAGGAGCTCCTTGTCGATAAGAACCAGCTTCTCGCGTCAGTTCGGAGAACGGCGTTGTACGCAAGCTCGACGACCCACCAGGTCCGGTTCGCCTTAAAGAAGGGATCGCTGGCAGTTTCAGCGGAGGATATCGATTTCGGCAGCGAGGCAAGGGAGACGCTTGCATGCGAGTATTCGGCGGATCCTATGGAGATCGGGTTTAACTCCGCATACATGCTCGATATGTTAACGCATATCGATACCGATGAAGTCCAATTGATGTTGAGCTCCCCGACGCGGGCGAGCATCCTGAAACCGACATCGCAGAAGGAAGGGGAGAATCTGCTGATGCTCGTCATGCCCGTACGGCTGAACGACTGATTTCCCAGACTCGATGCATCTAACGAATCTCAGACTCCGGCATTTTCGAAACCATGTTGATTCTTCTTTTCAGTTTGGCAGCGGAACGAATCTCCTGCTCGGTGACAATGGCGAAGGGAAGACCAACGTTCTCGAAGCCATCTCGTACCTGTGCCTCACGAAGAGTTTCTATGCCTCCAGCGATGCCCTAGCCCTGGGGTTCGGCGGTGAGATGTTCGAAGTCGGAGGAACGTTCGTGTCGGGTGGAGGCAGCGAGCATCATATCCGGGTGGCGTACACAAGATCCCCTGTTGTTGAAAAAGTGGTGACCGTCGACAGGAGGCACGTCGAACCGTTCACGTCGATGATCGGCCGGTTTCCCATCGTTATCTCCTCACCCGAGTATGCCGCGATTATCGCGGGGGCTCCCATGGAGCGGAGAAAGTTCATCGACCTTGTGATCTCCCAGTCCAGCAGCGCTTACCTGCAGCACCTGATCGATTACCGGAAAGTGTTGAGGCATCGCAACCGAATACTAAAAGAGGCGAGGATTGAGGGAAGAGATTGTTCCGAATTGCTCGTGCCCTGGGATGAGCAGCTCATCGGCTCCGGGAGCGCGCTGACTCACCGGCGCGCGAAGTTTGTACGGGAGTTTCAGGAATTTGTGAGCTCATCGTACCACCATCTGGTGGGATCGGCCGAAGAGCCGGCGATTGATTATAAACCGATGATACGGATCTCCGGGGGATCGACCGAGGCCGAGATCGGAACGATGCTCGAGGCAAACCTCGAGCAGATGCGCTCGATAGAAATGCGGGCCGGGGTGACGCTGATCGGCCCCCAGCGGGACGAGATTGTTTTTAAAATCAACGGCCTGGACGTCCGCGACTATGCGTCTCAGGGTCAGCAGAAGACGTTTCTGATCGCGCTCAAGATGGCCGAGTTTTTTTATCTAAAGGACCGCAGCGGGGAAACTCCCATCCTTCTTCTGGATGACATTTTCAGCGAGCTTGACGAACATCGGGCCAAGGAACTCCTGCACTTCGTCGAAGGATTGAGTCAGACGTTTATCACCTCGACGACCCCGCGGTTCTTCGAGAACGGGGCAGCGATGGATGACTCTCACAAACGCTTCTTGATCCGCAAAGGCGCTGTGATCGAAGAGGGGGTTCCTGTCTGAGAAAATCGGCTACAAGATCGATCTCGAGCGGGATTTCCGCGGTTCTTGACGAGCTGAGCCTCGGCCGCACCATCAAGCAGTATGAGATCCTTGACGCCTGGCCGCGGATCGTCGGCTCTCAGATCGCCTCTGTGTCGAGTGCCGAACGGATGCGCGATGGAAAATTGTTTGTCCATGTTTCCCAGGCGGAGTGGCGGAACGAGCTGATTTTTCTGAAGAAGGACCTGATCGAAAAGATCAACACAAGCATGCATCAGGATATTGTCAACGACATCATTTTTCGATGAAAAAAATCAACCTGAAAAATACTGAAAGCGAGAAAAAGGAAGCACGGGACAAGAGAGAAACCGCGGAGAAGAAGGAATCCGGGAAGGTGAAAGCAGAGCAGCAGACGGGAAAGAAGAAGTCAAAGCTCGACTACACAGCCGACGACATTACCGTCCTCAAAGGACTTGAGCCGGTCCGGCAGAGGCCAGCAATGTATATCGGCGATGTCTCTGCGCGTGGGCTTCATCATCTTGTGTACGAGGTGGTCGATAATTCGATCGACGAAGCGCTTGCGGGGTATGCGCACAGCATTAACGTGAGCATCAACAAGGAGGGATCGGTGACGGTCACCGACGACGGCCGGGGAATTCCGACCGATATCCATCCCGAGGAGAAGCGATCGGCGCTCGAGGTCGTGATGACCGTGCTGCATGCGGGCGGAAAGTTCGACAAGAACACCTACAAAGTCTCCGGAGGTCTGCACGGGGTCGGCGTCTCCGTGGTCAACGCGCTGTCCGAATGGCTCGAGGTCGAAGTCTACCGTGAGGGGAAGGTCTGGTTCCAGAAATATACACGCGGCGCGCCCAATGCGGATGTGAAAGTGGTCGGCAAATCCGAATCGGCGAAGACCGGCACCAAAGTCACATTCCTGCCGGACTCGCAGATATTCAAGAACAGGACATTCAAGTTCGAAACAATTGCCGAGCGGCTGCGAGAGCTCGCCTTCCTAAACCCGGACGTGACGCTTCGCATCGTCGATCTGCGCGACGGTGAGGAGCAGGAAGAGACGTTCCACTTCAAGGGGGGAATCGCGGAATTCGTCCGCTACATCGACGCCACCCGACCGTCGATCATGAAAAAAGCCGTCTATATGAAGGGACAGGACAAGGATGAAGCGGGCAGAGTCGTCGAAGCGGAGATCGCACTCCAATACAACGACCAGTACAATGAAAACGTCTTTACCTACGTCAACAACATCAACACCCTCGAGGGTGGCACACACCTCATAGGGTTCCGCACGGCTCTCACGCGCACGCTCAACACCTACGCCGCAAAGAATAATCTGGTGAAAGAGAACAGCGTGCAGCTCACCGGCGACGACTTTCGCGAAGGGTTGACCGCCGTCCTGAGCGTGAAGGTTCCGGAGCCTCAGTTCGAAGGCCAGACCAAGACGAAGCTCGGCAACAGCGAGATCAAGGGGATCGTGGAAGCGATTGTCAGCGACCAGCTTGCAATCTGGCTGGACGAGAATCCCGGCGATGCCCGGAGGCTCATCGACAAATGCCTCCGCGCCGCAGAGGCGCGTGAAGCTGCCAGAAAAGCGCGCGATCTCACCCGCCGCAAGAGCGCGCTCGAGTCCTCGAGCCTGCCCGGTAAACTCGCCGACTGCTCGATCAACGATCCCGAGCACTGCGAGCTGTATATCGTTGAGGGAGACTCCGCCGGCGGAAGCGCGAAACAGGGGCGGGACAGGCGGTTTCAGGCAATTCTGCCAATAAAGGGAAAGATCCTGAATGTCGAGAAAGCCCGGCTGCATAAGATCCTTGAGAACGAAGAAATCCGCTGCATCTTTACGGCGATCGGAGCGGGCGTCGGAGAGGATTTCGATGCTGCAAAAATCCGGTACGGGAAGATTATCATCATGTGCGATGCCGACGTCGATGGGTCGCATATCCGCACGCTTCTCCTGACGCTGTTCTTCCGGTACATGAAGGAAATCATCGAGCTCGGACACGTGTACATCGCACAGCCTCCGCTGTACAAGATCAAGAAGGGCAAACAAGAGCTCTATGCCTTCGATGAAGAAGAGCGGGCGGAAATCATTAAGAGATTGAACGCGGAGAAAAAGAAGGGGAGCGAGAAAGGGGAACCGGCTGAAGAGGCGGCAGAAGAAGGGGTGGAAGTTGTAGTCGAAGAGGGGACCACGCCGAGCATGAACGGCATCATCCAGTCCCGTTTCAAGGGTCTGGGAGAGATGAATCCGGAACAGCTCTGGAAGACGACGATGAACCCGGAAACGCGCACGGTATTGCTCGTATCGATTGAAAATGCCGCCGATGCAGACCGGACATTTTCCATTCTCATGGGAGATGAAGTGGAGCCGCGCCGTAATTTCATCGAGAAGAATGCGAAGTATGTGAAAAATCTGGATGTGTGACGGACTCGGTTGACATTATGAATAAAACGGTTAAAAAGAGGGCACGGATTCTCATTCTGGATCATGACGATCCAAGGAAGGAGCTGGAGTTTGAAATTGAATTTCAGCTTTCTCTCAGCCCTGTGGAGCGTTATGAAGCGATGCAGCAGCTTGTCGAGGCCGGACTTGAATTAATCGGGCGCAATGGATATTCTAAGACGCCTGCGATCGTTACTCGCCTCTGACGTCAAATTCCTGGTGATTGGCGCTTGGGCCTTTCCTGCCTACGGCTACGTCAGGATGACTCAAGATATCGATATCTTCATCGAGGCGACTCCTGCGAACGCCGAAAAGACCATCGCCGCCCTCAAGGCGGTCGGTTACGACGTGGTTGATGGGGTTGGCCCCGAAACGTTCTTGAATAAAAAGGTTCTGCTGCGCGAGTACATCCTACAAACCGATATCCATCCGTTCGTGGCAGGTGTGACGTTTGAGGAAGCGTGGGCGAATCGTGTACTGACGGAGATCAAGGGGTGCAAAGTCTACGTTCCCTCACTTGCACACCTCATCAAAATGAAGAAAGCCGCGGGTCGTGAAAAAGACAAGACGGACCTCGAAGCGCTGCGAGAGATTCAAAAACAATTGAACCAGAAGAAGGTTGGAAATTGAATGGCAACCAGTAACGAAAAAATAGTCCCGGTCGATATTGAAGAAGAGATGAAGGGCTCATACATCGATTACGCGATGAGCGTGATTGTTGCGCGGGCGCTTCCGGACGTGCGCGACGGATTGAAGCCGGTTCACCGGCGCGTTCTCTTCGGGATGCAGGAGCTCGGATTGGCGAGCAACAGGGCCTATAAAAAAAGTGCCCGTATCGTTGGCGAGGTCCTCGGGAAGTATCACCCGCACGGAGACTCTGCGGTCTACGACACGATGGTTCGCATGGCGCAGAGTTTTTCCCTGCGCTATCCGCTCGTCGACGGTCAGGGCAATTTCGGATCGGTCGACGGCGACTCGCCGGCGGCAATGCGGTATACGGAGGTGCGCCTCTCGCGGATCGCCGAGGAAATGCTGCGGGATCTCGAGAAGAATACAGTGGATTTTATTCCCAACTTCGACGACTCGCTCAAAGAGCCGACCGTCATGCCGGCGTTAATACCCAACCTTCTTGTGAACGGGACATCCGGCATAGCCGTCGGGATGACCACGAACGTCCCGCCCCATAATCTCACGGAAGTCGTCGACGGTTGCGTTGCGGTGATCGATGACCCCAGTCTTCCGGAGCAGAAATTATTGAAAATAATCAAGGCCCCGGATTTCCCGACCGCCGGCATCATTTACGGCTATGAAGGGGTCAAGGCCGCGTATAAGACCGGCCGCGGGAGGATTATCATCCGCGCGAAGGCTAGTATTGAAACAGGGCGGGCGGACCGTCAGTCGATCGTGGTTACCGAGATCCCATATCAGGTGAATAAGTCGGGCCTGATTGAAAAAATCGCCGATCTTGTCCGCGATAAGAAGATCGAGGATATCTCCGATATCCGGGACGAATCCGACCGTGACGGATTGCGCATTGTGATCGAGCTGAAGCGGGATGCCAATGCCCCTGTCGTCCTCAACAATCTCTTCAAGCACACGCAGATGCAGACCACGTTCGGCGTGATCATGCTTGCGCTTGTCGACGGCCGGCCGCAGATGCTCACCCTGCGCGAGATGATCGACCACTTCATCAAGCACCGGAACCAGGTCATCGTCAGGCGGGCAAAGTATGAGCTGAGCGAAGCAGAGAAACGGGCGCACATTCTTGAAGGATACATCATTGCGCTCGATAACATCGACGAGATCATCAAGCTCATCAAGAAGTCGAAGGATGTCCCCACGGCCCAGGAAGGCCTGATGAAGAGATTCAAGCTGTCGGAGATTCAGGCGAAGGCGATTCTCGACATGCGGCTCCAGAAACTCACCGGGCTCGAACGCAAGAAGGTTGAGGAAGAGTACAAAGAGGTCATCAAGCTCATCGAGCGATTGCGGGCCGTCCTGGCGAGCAAGAAGCTCCAGATGCAGATGATCAAGGACGAGCTCCTCGAGATCAGGAAGAAATACGGGGATGAACGCCGCACCGAGATTGTGTACAAGGCGGAAGAGTTCAGCGTCGAAGACATGATCGCCGAGGAAAACGTCGTGATCACGATCAGCCACGGGGGATTCATCAAGCGCTTTCCGGTTTCGGGATACCGGCGCCAGGGGCGCGGCGGAAGAGGCGTCACGGGTGCGACGACGAAGGAAGACGATTTCATCGAACATGTGTTCATTGCGTCCACGCACAATTATATCCTGTTCTTCACCGACAAAGGCCGCTGCTACTGGCTCAAGGTTCATGAAATTCCCGAATCAGGCCGCGCATCACGGGGGAAATCCATTGTCAATCTGGTCGCAAAGCAACCGGACGAAAATATCGCCGCATTCGTTCCGGTCAAGGAGTTCGATGACAAGCATTTCGTCGCCATGGTGACGGTGAACGGAATTATCAAGAAAACGACGCTCTCGGAATTCGGCAATGTGCGGCGTAACGGCATTACGGCCATCAGCATGCGGAAGGACGACATCGTCAAGGATGTGAAGATGACGGATGGAACGGAGGATATCATCATCGGCACTCACAACGGAATGGCGATCCGGTTCTCTGAGAAGGAAGCCCGCCCGATGGGGCGATCGGCTTCGGGGGTCCGGGCGATTACCCTCAACAAGGGAGACAAAGTTGTGGGCGCCGTTGCGATCAAACGACGGACAACTTCGATCCTCATTGTTACCGAGCACGGCTTCGGGAAGCGCAGCGAGCTTGACGAGTATCCGCAGAAGCACCGAGGGGGGAAGGGCGTTATCACGCTGCGAGTCACGGAGAAGACGGGAAAAATGATCGGGATCAAAGAAGTGCTGGAAACCGATGACATCGTGGTCGTGACGTCAAAGGGGGTCATCATACGCCAGCCTGCAAAAGAGATCCGGATGATCGGACGGATCTCTCAGGGCGTCAGGCTAATCCGGCTTGAATCGGGAGACCAGGTGGGCGACGTCGCGGTTGTGCCCTCCGAGGAAGACAAGGAGGAAATGAAGGAGGCGGCGGCACCCCAGCCGGGCGGAGAAACTGAACAGGCCCCGCAGCCCTCGCTTTTCGAATCAACGGCTACTGCCTCAGGGAAGCCGCCGGCGAAAAAATCGAAGGGGGGCAAAAACGAAAAGCAGCCCACTGCACCGAAATCCGGTCAGAAGAAGTCTGGGGGCAAAGGGAAGAAGAAATAACCGTCACAGCGCAATGCTCAATTAACGCCCGGCCATCCAGTCGGGCGTTCGCGTTTATCTCCCCGGGAACGGGCAAAATGGTTGAATTGAAGCCCGCGCCAGAGGGAGTGGGGCCGATGGGTAGTCTAGTTGGATAGTGATCCAAATCAGCAACTTTTTCCATTATGTAAGAAATTTAGCATTTGGCTTACATTGTTCAGTTCGTTATATTATAGGCAGTACATCGGAAAGGATCATCCTATGGAAACCACAGCGACTCAAAAGGGCCAAATCGTCATTCCTTCAAGCATTCGGCGCAGGTTCGAGATCAAGGAGGGAACGCGGATCCACATTGAGGTGGATGAAAAGGGTCATCGTATCATACTGAGGCCGATTACACGTGAGTATATTAACAGCATCCGAGGGAAGTTCAAGGGCAAGGGGTTGATGAAAGAGCTCATGGAGGAGAAGAAACGCGAGCGGGAGACTTGATGGCAATGAAAGCGAAATCACTCGTTCTGGACACGTGGGCGATCATTGCCTTCTATGAGGAAGAGCATGCGGCTCAGCAGGTCGCCGATATTTTTACTCAAGCGAATGAGGAAGGCGTGCCCCTTTGTATGAGTGTCGTAAATGCCGGCGAAGTCTGGTATGTAACGGCACGCAAGACGTCTGCCGCAGAGGCTGACGAAACGATTGAGGAACTCCGGTCGTTCGGTATTCAACTTGAGGACGTGGATTGGAAAATCTCCCGCCAGGCCGGGGTGTTCAAATCGAAGTATAAAATATCGTATGCGGATGCGATTGCTGCGGCGCTTGCTCTGCACAAGAACGGACACCTGGTAACTGGTGACCGGGAGTTCAAGCGCGTGGAAAATGATGTCAAGATTGTCTGGCTAACATGAGAGTGGAATCTATCAGGGCTCATCGATAGGTTGACTCACGAACTCGTGTCCAAGATAAAGCGTCTATAGGGTTATCGTCAAAGTCCCGACGGCCCGCCGCCTCAGAAGAGACCCTCCGAAAATCTCATAGTGTTCGCGGTTCAGAAGGTTTGACACGTCGAGACCAAGACTGACATTTGGCGCCAACCTGTAGCGGGCCGCAAGGTTCACGATCGTGTAAGCAAGAATTCTTCCCGCGTAAATTCCCGCCGCCCAGTCGAAAGACGGGACATACTTGACGGTTAATCCCACTTCCAGTTGATTGCCCTGTCGATAGGAAAATCCCCCGTTCAGTTTGTGTTTCGGAGTGTTGGGGAGGAGCTCGCTGTTAGCGCTTTGTTGGAGGATATGGAAGTCGAAAAAGGAATAATTCGCTTCCAGCACCCAGCTATCGGACAAGAAATAATTCAACCCCAATTCAAATCCGGCTTCCGTTACCTTTCCGGCATTTCCGTAGGACCAGACAGTCCGCAGTGTCCCTCCGATATTCTCCTGGCCGTGATATGCGGGATTGACGCCGGGAGTGAGGTCGGTGATGAAATCACTTAATTCGTTGTAGTACCCGTCGAGCGTCACGAAAAGCGTATTGCGAAAAATTCCCTTGTAGCCGAACTCATATCCGTTGATCTTCTCGACAGTCAGGTTGTCGTTTCCAAGATATGCCAGCGCGCGCGAAGGATGGAGAACGTAAAGGAATAGCTCCGAATAATTCGGGGCCTGGAATGCGCGGTTGAACGTCAGTCGAAAACTCTGGTTGTGATCCGGCGTCCAGACGAGAGCGGCCTTGGGAGAAAACTGACTTGCATAAAGCGTGCTCCGGTCCCATCGCGATGCGGCAACGGCCTTTATATAGTCTGAAAACCGGTATTCGATCTGGGCGTACAGTCCGCTCATATTGTCTTTGTGGTCATCGAGCATGAGCGTTTCGCGGGTATCGATTGTCTGGTAACGATACGACAGGCCCGTTGTCACAAAGATTTTCTCGTTTAAGAGCGAGATGTGATATTGGTAGTCGCTTTGTAAAGTAAGCGACTGTTCGTGGAGCGGCAGACCGGTGGAGAGGGAATACTGCGGCTCACGCGAATCCCGGCCGCTCGCCCAGACCTGGGCGCTCGAATGATCATCAGAGTAATTCACTCTGCCCCAGGGCTTCAGCGCGCGGGTCACCTGAACTCTTCCGATTCCGGTGATGTACACCTCGTTCTCCACCTGTGCGAGGCCGGCTTCCGCTACCGCGAATGCGCGGTTGTTCACTTCATAATCCACCCTCGCAGAACCATACGTCGAAGTCACCGGGTTTGTGTTCAGCCGGCGCACCTCCAGGTTCAGGAAAGGGTTAAAACCCTCGTATTCGAACGGACGCGGCTGCGATGTATCGCGCGGAACACTCCACGTGTCGGCCTGAGATCGCCCGATGTTTATCTTATAGCTCCATTTGTCCGATGTGCCGGCTTGTCTGAGATCCCCGCGAACCGTATGAAGTTCGCCCGCGGCCAGAGTGAATTTTGTCCCCAGTGATTGTCTGGGAGTAGGAGAAATAATATTGAGCACGCCGTTAAAGGCGTTTGCTCCATAAAGGGCGGACCCGGGCCCTCGCACGATTTCAATTCTCCCCAGATCCTCCGCAGGCACCGAGAGGCCATTCCATTCCTGAGCCCCGAGAAAGACGATCGCAAGGTCGCGCCCGTCAAGGAGAACGAGCAAACGCCTATTAAGAGAGCTGTTGAAGCCCCTTGTGTTCACGTTAAAGTCGAACAGCCCGTTCTGTGAAATGTCTATCCCGGGCACCATTTCGAGCAGCTTCGGCACCTGCCCTTGCCCTGAATTAAGTGTAATCTCGCCCGACTCGATCGTCGATACGGCGGCGGGCGCCTCCGTGATCCGTTCACGCCTGAATGAAGCTCCATAGACGACTACTTCTCCGACCTGGATGTTGCTTTCCTTTAACCGGATAGATTCCGACGTAGTGTCGTTCGCCCGGACTGAGACATTTGGTACCTCGGCTGTCTCATAACCAACCGCTAATGCCGAGAGGACATACGTAGCAGGAGGAATATTCGCGATGATGAATTTTCCCTCGTTATCGCTCACGCCTCCGAGGGTCGTCCCCTTCAGCACAATGTTGACGTCGGCGAGCGGCTCGCCGTTCGATGCGTCGAGAACGGTTCCCTTGATTGATCCTGTCGGCTGGGCGAACACTTGACAATTTGGAAGCAAAAGGAGGAAGAGAATCGGAATTGCAGAGAAAGGAAGCTTGGAAGCTCGACGGAGCAAAATCCTCATCAGCTAAACGGCGATCGTTTGACTCTATGCTAGAAGTTCTTGTCCTTTAAAACCCGGAAGTGCCCGTAATTTTCCGTGTCGCCAGAGATATTCACTTGTACGGGACCGATGTTAGCCACGAGCCATAACTTTGCCGTTGTGGCGTCGTCCTGAACCACGAATCCGCCCGCAGTAATTTTTCGCCAGGTGCGGATTCTGTAGGCGTTTGGATAGACGGTATGGCTCGCGGAGCTGTCGGTTATGGAAACCTTCGTCTCGATCTCGCCGAAAATCTGAAGGCGGACGTTGGCGGTTCCCACTCCAGGAATGTTTCCGGTGACCGTGGTATCGAATGCGCTCCACACAACTCCGATTCCCATGCTCGGCCTTGCGATTCTGATCCAGACCGCCGTGTCCGTATAGGTTGCGTGAATCGCCCGGTAGAATGGTCCAAGCGTCTGGCGGAAGGAAAAATCGCCTGTGGTTGTATCCTTGGAGATTTGGAAGAACCGGGTCGTCGTCGTGGAGTCGACCGTCGTGGAGTCCTGAATCAGCCACGTACCCGCCGGTCCCGGGTTCACGTTCCAGACTGCCTGATAATGACCGATTGACGAAGCGACGGGGGTCTCGACTGTGTTTGTGTCAACAAGAAACCCGGTATAGGCAAACCTTCGGCCCGCGATGAGCGGGAACAAATCTTCGGTGATCGGTGTGATTACCGGGGTGATGGGGCCTTCGTCCTTCTTGCATCCGCCAACCGCGAGGATCAGAAATTGCGCCGCGAGCATGAGGAGAAAGGGAACGGTGCTTCTCAAATTGATCATGGTCGACTCTCGAGAGTGATGCGTAAAGATAGAGAAGGATTATCATATTTTCAAATGAGGCATCATTCGCGATTGGTATCAACAGACTCCCGATGGAAAGCACATGCCTAGTCGCCCCGCGCATCAATATAACCGCGATCGCGCCGTGATTCATGCATTTACACTCATTGCATTTCAGGGCGGTTATTTGTAAATTCGTGCAGATTTTCCGGAAAATCTCCTGTGGAATCCCTAGTTCTCGACGGCAACACCCTCACCATCGAAGAAGTCTATCGCTCTTCCAGGAGCGTCTCAAAGATTTCTTTCACGCCGGCCTCGAAACGGCGGATGGCCGCCTCGCGCAAGGTGGTCGAGGATTGGGTACGGAGCGGAGAAACCATCTATGGAGTGACAACCGGCTTCGGCGAGCTGAGCAATGTTGTCATCAGTCCAGACTATCTTGAAGATCTTCAAACGAATCTCATCGCGAGTCACGCGGCCGGGGCCGGAGAGCCGATCCCCTATGAAGTGGTTCGTGCGATGACGATTCTCCGGCTCAATGCACTCGCCAAGGGATACTCCGGGATTCGGCTCGAGACCATGGAATTCCTCCGCAAGGTGTTCAATGCCGGAGTGATTCCGATCATCCCATCGAAGGGGTCGGTGGGGTCGAGCGGCGATCTGGCGCCGCTCGCTCATCTCGTGCTGACGCTCCTCGGAAGGGGAAAAGTCTGGTTCCGGGATGCCGTGATGGATTCGAAGCTGGCATTGAAGGAGCTTGGGCTGAAACCCCTTCGCCTGAGCGCCAAGGAAGGGCTGGCACTCGTCAACGGCACGCAGATGATGGCGGCATACGGTGTGCACGCCGTCCACGAGGCGGTGGAGTTATGCAAGCTCGCCGACATTGCCGGGGCGATGAGCGTCGAGACATTGAAGGGAACAGACACCGCATTCGATGCCCGCATCCATGCGCTCCGCCCGTTCAAAGGCCAGTCTGCGAGCGCGGCAAATCTCCGGCGGCTCATGAAAGGCAGTGAAATCCGGGAGTCGCACAGGTACGGAGACCCCCGGGTGCAGGACGCCTATTCAATCAGATGCATGCCCCAGGTGCACGGCGCGTCGAGGGATGCGGTGCAGTATGTTTATAATATTATGACTACGGAGATCAATTCCGCGACCGACAACCCCCTGATTTTCCCCCGGGAAAAACAGCACTTGGAGGGAGGGAATTTCCACGGCCAGCCCCTCGCGCTCGCCCTCGATTTTCTCGCAATCGCGCTGGCAGAGCTTGCCAATATCTCCGAGCGACGGATCGAGCGCATGGTGAACGGATCGCTCAGCGGGTTGCCGCGCTTCCTGACAGAAAACGGCGGACTGAATTCCGGCCTTATGGTCGCCCAGTATACCGCGGCTTCGATGGTTTCGGAAAACAAGGTTCTCGCGCACCCCGCGAGCGTCGACTCGATTCCAACGTCGGCGAACCAGGAAGATCACAACAGCATGGGGTCCATCAGCGCACTCAAAGCCTGGCAGGTGCTTCGCAATACACAAACGGTTCTTGCGATCGAGTTCATGGTCGCCGCGCAGGGCATTGACTTTTCCCGCGTTCATCCGAAAACCCGGACATCGATGGCAGCCGGCCGCGGTGTTCAAAGCGCCCATCGCGTCATCCGCGCGCACATCAAGCACCTGGATCGCGACCGGGTGCTTTATGATGACATCCAGACTTCGCTGCGTCTCGTCAGGGACGGCAGCATCCTCAGGGGGGTCGAGAAAGCGGTGGGAGAGCTCCAGTGAAACTCACAGAAAAATTTATTCGCACGCTTCCCAAGGTTCTCCTTCATGATCACCTCGACGG
>DASQAZ010000170.1:0-21066 GCA_035635475.1 Bacteroidota bacterium
TATCGCCGCCGCCAGTAACGGCGGAACGAGAAAAGCCGCAAAGTTCCAGGGTGGCTGGAACCAGAAAAGCGACTCGCGCGGATGGACGACGCTCAAACCGGTGGGGAAAAGGAGAAGCCGGATGTGTTCGGCCGATGTCGACGGCATCTCAAAGAGCCGCTGGAGGAGCGGAGTGGTCCCGTAGAGCCGTTCCGCGCCAATAAGCTCTCCAATTACTGTCAGGCGGACGAAGAGGTACAGAATCAGCGCAGCGGCAGGGAGTATAAATCGCGAGAGGTAGCCGGCTTTGAACAAAGTCCGCCAGGACACTTTCCCCACGCAGAGATCGTACAACGGCAACAGCAGGATGCAAAACGCGGCCGCTTCTTTCGTGAAGAGCGCGAGCGTGAAAAAGAGAGCGCTCAATACTAAATATCCTCTCCGGTGGACAGAGCTCTCCCCGGAGCGGATGAAGCAGAAGACCATCAGGAGGATCCATAAGCCGAGCAGTATGTCGTTGCGCCCGGAAATCCATGCGACCGCTTCGGTCTGGATGGGATGGAGCGCAAACAGGAGGCTTGTCATCAGAGCAACGGCCGATTCCCGCGTCACGTGAAGCGCGAGAAAATACAGAACGAGCGCCGCCGCCGCATGGAGCAAAACATTCACCAGGTGGAATCCGAACGGGTTGAGACCCCAGAGGCGGTAATCTATGATGAAGCTCACCAGAAGAAGCGGCCGGTAATATGCGCTCTCGGCCCGGTGCGTCGAAAAAACGTGCGTCGTAAACGAAGCCGCCAGATTCCGGAGATTGCCAAGGTAATCGGTGTTCTGGCTGATGAGATCGTAGTCGTCGTACGAGAGGAAGTCAAATCGCACCGCCTGACTATACACGGCGCAAATGACAACGACGATGATCAGCGGGTAGACCGCCCGCGCCAGAATGGGCCGCGGAGGGAGCGGCACGGCGACGGTGCCGGGTACAGCGTCCTCGTGCATCAGGGGCTTGTGGATGCCGAATTCCTGGGAAGGAAGAGCGGCGAGCGTATCATCATCGCCCGATGGAGCATGAGCTGGCCAAGAACTCCCAGCGTCTGCAATCCATACGTGACGCTGCGCCTCATGTTGATTGAGGAGGCTGTCTCGTGGTACCGGATGGGCACGGGGATGTCCGCGATCCGGAATCCGAACGCAACGCACTGCATGAGCATCTGGCTGTCGAATACGAAATCGTCGGAATTCCGTTCCCACGGAATTGTTTGGAGGACCTCCTTCGTGTAGGCGCGGAAGCCGGTGTGCCATTCAGACAAATTCATTCCGGTGCTCAAATTCTGAATAAGCGTGAGCGCCCGGTTGGCAAAGTACTTCGCGAGCGGCATGCCCCCTTCGATCGCCTCCCTCCGGGTGCGGATTCGGGAGCCGAGCATCACATCGAAGTACCCGTCGTGCAGGAAGCCCACAAAGTAGGGCGTCAGGCGGCTGTCGTACTGGTAGTCGGGGTGGATCATCACAACGATGTCGGCTCCGCGTTCGAGGGCGAGGCGGTAGCACGTTTTCTGATTCGCCCCGTATCCGAGGTTCCGTTCATGCCGGACGACAACGAGACCGAGGCGGGCCGCGATTGCAGCGGTTTCATCGGTGCTGCCGTCATCCACGAGAATGATCTCGTCGACCACGCCCGGCGGGATATCGCGGACTGTGGGCTCGAGAGTTTTCCCTGCATTGAGGGCGGGCATGACGGCGACAATCTTCATTTCGGGCGGGGACGGGATCAGAATTCCTGACCCGAAATTCTTTTGATGGATGCGCCGAGAGATTGGAGTTTCTTCTCGATCCGTTCGTAGCCCCGGTCAAGATGGTATACGCGCAGCACCTCCGTTCTGCCTTCGGCGACAAGGCCGGCGAGAACGAGGCTCGCAGAGGCGCGCAGGTCTGTGGACATAACCTTCGTGCCGGTCAAAGTTTTCACGCCCCTCACGAGAGCCGCATTCTTGTTCAGATCGATATCGGCTCCAAGGCGGATCAATTCCGGAACATGCTTGAACCGATCGAAATAGATTGAATCCACGACGACGGAAGATCCCTTCGCAATCGACATGAGCGTGATCCACTGGGCCTGCATATCGGTCGGAAAGCCCGGATAAACCGCGGTGGTAACGTCGACCGCTTTTATGGTGCGCGGAGCCTTGATTTTTATCCAGTTATCGCCCAGCTCGATGACTGCTCCGGTCGCTTCGAGCTTCCCGAGAACCGCGCTCAGGTGATCGGGCTTGCAGTTTTCGAGTTTCATTGTTCCGCCGGCGAGCGCGGCGGCGATCAAGAAGGTACCCGCCTCGATCCGGTCAGGGATCATTCGTTCATCCACCGGGTGCAGCGTATCCACCCCCTCAATCTCGATCCGCGAAGTTCCAATGCCGTCGATTCGCGCTCCCATCTTGGTCAGGAACACCGCGAGGGCTGTGATCTCCGGCTCGACGGCCGCATTTTCAATCAAACTCGTGCCTCGCGCCAGAACAGCCGCCATCATAATGTTTCCGGTTGCACCGACGCTCGAGATATCGAAGCTGATCTTTGCCGCCTTGAGGCGCTTCGATTTCGCGATGATGTATCCCCGGTCGATCTGCACGTTCGCGCCGAGTTTCTTGACGCCGTCGACGTGCAGGTTGACGGGGCGCGGTCCCCACGCGCAGCCGCCGGGCAGGGAGACTCTTGCATGGCCGTATCGGGCGACGAGCGGGCCGAGTACGTAGATCGAGGCACGCATTTTTTTTACATGTTCATACGGCGCTTCGAACTTATTGACGCGGAATGTATTGACATCGAGCGTGTTCTTATCCTTCGTGACGTCGACTCCCATCGAAAGAAGGAGCTTGCTCATCGTCGTGACATCGCGCAGATCCGGGACGTTTGTGAACCGGTACTTACCGCTGGCGAGCAATGTCGCGGGCATCAGGGCCAGCGCCTCGTTCTTTGAGCCGCCGATCGTGACCGTGCCTTTCAGGCGTTTCCCGCCCGAGATTACAAATTTATCCACTGGTTTTCATTGTTGTTCGCCTCGCCAATATACATCAAACAGCCCCGAAAAGCAATGAAACGGCAGTTTTTAGGCACACCGGTGATCCTTGACAATGGCACCAGAAATTTTTTTATTTTAGTTCGCTATATTGTTCGGCTAAAACAAACCCGGGGAATTGAAACGATGGCGCGCATCATTCGAGGGGGACTGATCCAGACGACGCTCGCGGGCTCCACGGAGCAGCCGATCGAGGCGATCAAGAAAGGAATGATCGATAAACATGTCCGGATGATCGATGAAGCCGGGAAAAAAGGGGTCCAGGCGCTGTGCCTGCAGGAGTTATTTTACGGTCCCTATTTCTGCGCCGAACAAAAGACGAAATGGTATTCGATGGTCGAGAAAATCCCCGACGGGCCGACAACGAAGCTTATGCAGGATCTCGCCCGGAAGTATTCCATGGTCATCGTGGTCCCGATTTATGAAATGGAAATCACGGGCGTCTATTATAACACCGCCGCGGTCATCGACGCCGACGGCAAATACCTCGGGAAGTACCGGAAGACTCATATCCCCCAGGTGGATCCCGGGTTCTGGGAAAAGTTCTATTTCAAACCGGGGAATCTTGGATACCCGGTCTTCAAAACCGCTTACGCCGATATTGGAGTCTACATCTGCTACGACCGCCATTTTCCCGAAGGAGCGCGGATTCTCGGTCTGCGGGGGGCGGAAATCCTCTTTAATCCATCGGCGACGGTGGCGGGCCTCTCGGAGTATCTGTGGGAGCTCGAACAGCCGGCGCACGCTGTTGCAAACGGCTACTTCGTCGGCGCGATCAATCGCGTCGGGTTTGAGGCGCCATGGAACATCGGCGAATTCTATGGCAAAAGCTATTTCTGCAACCCCCGGGGGAAGCTCGTCGCACAGGCAAGCCGCGACAAGGACGAGCTTCTGGTGGCGGATCTGAACCTTGACGAAATCGCGGAGGTCCGGAACGTCTGGCAATTCTACCGCGACCGGCGGCCGGAGATTTACAAGGAAATGACGGAGCTGCTGCCGTGAAGGTTGACGTATGAACAAGACAGCCCTCGATAATCGCAGCGTCTCCGAGATCACTGCCGCCCTGAACTACGGGACCTGGCGCTTTCAGAAGAACTGGAAACCGCTCGAGATCGTCGACGCGGAGAATTGTCACTTCACCGACGCGTCGGGAAAGAAGTACCTCGACTTCTCCTCGCAGCTCATGTGCGTCACGCTCGGTCACAAGAACCGGGCGGTCATCAAGGCAATTGAAGAGCAGGCACGGACTCTGCCCTACATCGCCCCCGGATTTGCCACGGCTGTGCGCGCAGAGTTGAGCAGCCTGTTGTTGGAGGTGCTCCCCCGCGGCCTCGAAAAATTCTTTTATGCGACATCGGGGACCGAGGCGAATGAGGCGGCGCTCAAGATCGCCCGGATGTTCACCGGGAGAACAAAAATCATTGCGCGGTACCGCTCCTACCACGGATCGACGATGGGCTCGATTGCCGCGACCGGAGACCCTCGCCGCTGGGCGATGGAGCCCGCGGGAAAAATACCGGGCGTGATCTTTGCTCCCGAGGTTCATTGTTACAAGTGCCCCCTGAATCACCATTACCCCGAATGTGAGATCGCGTGCGTCGAATACATCGACCACATGATCCGGAACGAAGGCGATGTCGCCGCAGTGCTCGTCGAACCGGTTGTGGGAACGAACGGTGTTCTCATCCCGCCGAAAGAGTACATGCCGCGCCTCAGGCAAATCTGCGACGAGCACAAGATCCTCCTCATCGCCGATGAGGTGATGAGCGGCTGGGGGCGGACCGGAAAATGGTTCGCCGTCGATCATTGGAACGTGCGGCCGGATATTCTGACGACTGCCAAGGGCATTACGACGGCCTATATGCCGCTCGGGCTCTGCGCCACTACGAAAAAAATCGGAGATTATTTCGACGACCACTACTTTGCGCACGGCCATACCTACGAAGCACACCCTCTCACGCTCGCACCCGCGGTCGCGGCCATCCGGGAATACCGCCGGCTGAATCTGATAGAGCGTTCCGTCGAGATGGGTTCGTACCTGGGCGAGAAGCTGCTCGAGCTCAAACCGAAACACCGGTCGATCGGCGATATCCGTGGGATCGGGCTCTTCTGGGCGGTCGATTTGGTGAGAAATCAACAGACGAAGGAGCCGTTCAATTCGTATGCGGACAAGGTGGGTGGGGCTCCCTTGCTGGTCGACAAGATCGCGGCTGAAATGATGAAGAACGGGGTTTTTATCCAGGCATGGGTGAGCCACTTCGTGATCGCCCCTCCTCTCATTATAACGAAGGAAGAGATCGATACCGGAGTGAAGGCGCTGGACGCAGCACTCTCGATCGCAGACCAAGCATTGACTAATTAACCAATTCCATCACAACAGAAGGATATTCGAATGAAAGCATTTCTATGGTTGGCCCTCCTCACCACGGCGGCGGGAGCGTTATTCACCGCCTCCGGACAGGTGACGAATCTGAAGGTGAATGGCGTCACCTCAAGCTTTTCTATGACCTCCGGCGATACGGTCCGGTGGACGTATGACCTCCCGGTCGGAGCCACGGCCTTCGGCGAACTATGGTACGACGTCAATGGAAACGGCGCAATCGATCCGGGGACCGATGTCGCCCGGTTTCTCTTCACGCAGACTGACGGCGATACGAACGGCAACGGCGGCCCGCCTGATCTGGATGGATTGGTGAACGGGCACGTGTTATTTTATCAGCGGGTCGGGCTATCACCGGGCAAATACGTGTTCAGAGTGACCGAGAACTCCGTCGGCCAGAGTGTTGCAGGAACCATTTTGGCGCTCTCCTCTCCGGCACACACGATATCGGGAACCGTCACGCCGCCCGCCGGGAAGAGCGCACAGTATATCAACGTTGTCGTGAACCGCAGCGGCCAGTTCGGCGATCCAAATTTCTGGGATGCCTTTACAAATGTGAGCGGAAACTATTCGATCCAGATGACCGCCGACACGGCGGGAAATCCCTGGAGTGTCCGCATCGAAGTCAACCCATACCCGCCCGCGGCCATCAGCCCGCAGGACTCACTGATTACGATTACAGGCAATCATTCGGGCTATAACTTCACGATGGTCGCGGCGGCGGCACAGGTTGACGGAACGATCAAGGACGAGTCGGGAACACCGTTGACAAACAATAACGTCAACCTCAACAGGAACGACGGAGGAGTTTACCGCAATGGCAACCCGGACGTTACGGGCACCTTCCGGATCGGCCTGCTTATGGCAGATCTTGCAGCTCAAACCTGGCGGCTTCAATCCAATAACAACGGCGGCGGGAACACCGGGTCAAAGCTCGTCGCGCAGAGACAGCTGCCTGTGATCTCCCAGGGAGACAGTCTGTATTACTCCATGGTCGTTTACAACGCAAACTCGACCATTTCGGGTCAGGTGCGTATCAACGGCACTCCGGCGAACTTCCCGGTTCAGCTCGAGGCATCCAGCCCCGATTCGGCGTACGCGGGGAACTATTCCGACTCCACATCGGGAAACTACGTCCTTCAGGTGACGAATAAGATTCATAATTACAACATGTTCCCTGTGAATCTTCCGCCCAACTATAACGCTTCACCCGTGACCGCCCATCCGGGGGACGCAGGTGTCATCATCAGTATTACGGTCACATCCGTCAAGGAGCGCGGCACGGGGATCCCGGGAGTGTTCGCCCTCTACCAGAATTATCCGAATCCGTTCAACCCCGCCACGGCGATCAACTACGACCTCCCGGCCGCCTCGCATGTGAGACTGGCCGTTTTTAACATCCTCGGAGAAGAAGTGGATCGGCTTGTCGATGCCGAGCAGGGAGCGGGTACGTACCGCGCAACGCTCGATGCGTCCAGATTTTCAAGCGGAGTTTATATCTACCGGCTGACGGCGATCAGCTCGACGGGTGCACGGCCGTCGGCCTATTCCGTATCAAAGAAAATGCTTCTGATGAGATAAGGACATCTGTCCTCCATTTTTTGTTGCAAGTCGCAATTCTATTTGGTAGGATGAAGAGCTTGTAACGGATCCGTATCACGCAGGTGGAATGCCCCGTCACTGGGTGCTCCACCTGCCGGATCTTCCAGTCCGCTTCTATTATAAGGGTCAATCCATGACAAGGCCTGCGGAAATACTCGATCGAACCGTTCAAAAGCCGGTTCCGACGCTGAAAAATTTCATCGGCGGAGCATCCGTGGCCGCCCGGACCGCCGATTCCCTGCCGGTAACGAACCCGTCGACCGGCGAGGAGATTGCGATTGTCCCCCTCGGGGCCGCTGCCGATGTCGACGCCGCGGTCCGCACGGCACGTGCGGCATTCGGCGCGTGGTCCGCGACGCCAATCAAAGAGCGGGCTCAGGTATTCTATCGATACAAGTCGCTGATGGAACGCGACGCCAGCCAGCTCGCGGCGCTCATTCACGAGGAAAACGGAAAGGTCATGAACGAAGCCGCCGCGGAGGTCGAGAAGGCGATCGAAGTGACGGAGTTTGCCTGCTCGATGCCCCAACTGGCTTCCGGCGAGATCCTCGAGGTGAGCCGGGGCGTCGAATGCCGCGTCGACCGTTACCCGCTCGGCGTGGTCGCATCCATCACGCCGTTCAATTTCCCGAATATGGTTCCCAACTGGACAATCCCGAATGCGCTCGTTCTGGGGAACACGATGGTTCTGAAGCCCTCGGAGCAGGTCCCCTTAAGCTCCATGAGAATCGCCGACCTTTTGAAAGAGGCGGGACTCCCCGACGGCGTCTTTAATGTCGTCCACGGTTCGCAGGCGGTCGTCGAGGCAATCTGCGATCATCCCGGCATCGAGGCGGTTACTTTCGTCGGCTCTACGCGGGTGGCGAAGATTGTCTATGCCAGAGCTACTTCGCGGTTCAAACGGGCGCTTTGTCTCGGAGGAGCCAAGAACCACCTCATCGTGCTTCCGGACGCAAACGAAGAAATGACCGCATCGAACGTCGCCGCCTCAATGAGCGGCTGCGCCGGACAGCGCTGTATGGCTTCCTCGGCGATGGTGGCGGTCGGGGATATCGACAACATCATCAAACGGATTTGTGAGGAAGCGCGGAAGATCATCCCGGGAAAGAATCTTGGCGCTGTGATCTCGAAGCAAGCAAAGGAAAGGATTGAGCGCTATATTACGGAGGCGGAGCGTGATGGAGCCAAAGTGCTCGTGGACGGTCGTAATGCGACAGTTCCCGGAATGGAGGGGGGATACTACGTCGGTCCGACCGTCATCGACTTTGTGCGCCCCGGGATGAAGATCGCACAGGAAGAGGTTTTTGGCCCGGTACTTGCTATAATGAGGGCGAAGACGGTCGACGAAGCGATCGGAATCGAAAACAGCTCGCCCTACGGAAATGCGGCGTCTGTGTTTACGCAGAGCGGCGGTATGGCCCGGTACGTGATCGAGCGTGCAAGCGCCGGAATGATCGGCGTGAACATCGGAGTCCCGGTGCCCCGCGAGCCGTTTTCCTTCGGCGGTTGGAACGACTCGAAGTTCGGCGCCTGCGACATCACGGGCAAGAGCTCAATCGAATTCTTCACAAAGCTGAAGAAAACCACAACCAAATGGAATCCGGAATCAAAAGTCAACTGGATGAGCTGAATCATCCGCACGGCTCCATAAATCTTGCCGCTAAACTTCCGCGGGACCGCTACGAAGAGAATTTCGCGGAGCTGCACCCGGCGTTCGACAAGAACCAGGCGACGGCGGAGGCGCATCGCTGCCTCTATTGCTTTGATTCTCCGTGCATGAAGGCATGCCCGACGCACATCGACGTCTCGACGTTTATCAAGAAAATCGCGAGCGGAAACGTAAAGGGGTCGGCGAAAACAATCCTCGAGTCGAACTGGATCGCGCTCACGTGCGCCAAGGCCTGCCCGGTCGATGTCCTGTGTGAAGGGGCGTGCGTGTATAACGACCGCGGCGAGAAAGCGATTGAGATCGGCCGGTTGCAGCGGTATGCGATCGACCGGTATTTCGAGCAAGGGATGCCTCCGATGTTTACCCCGGCGCCCAAAAATGGAAAGTCTGTCGGCATCATCGGCGCAGGTCCGGCCGGGCTCGCCTGCGCCGCCGAACTCGCCCTGATGGGATACGAGGCGACCATCTACGAGGGGAAGAGACTCCCCGGGGGGCTCGATACGTGGGGAATTGCCCCGTACAAAATGTCATACGAAGACAGCCTCAAGGAAGTACGGCTGGTGAAAGGTCTAGGGGTCCGAATAAAAACAGGCGTGTGGATCGGGGAAGCCGTCTCGATTGAGCAGCTGGAGCGAACCCACGACGCGATCTTTGTAGGGGTCGGACTGGGGACTTCACCCGATCTGAAAATTCCCGGAGAGGAGTTGGCCGGCGTGTACGATGCCCTCGAATTTATCGGGCAAGTAACGAGACGACGGTGGAGAGCAGTCGACGTGGGAAAACGCGTCGCGGTGATCGGCGCAGGCAACACGGCGATCGATGCGGCGACGGAAGCGAAACGGTTGGGCGCCGAACACGTCGCGATCATCTATCGCCGAAGTGAAGAGGAGATGCCCGCCTACGAGTTTGAATTCGACATTGCGAAACAGGATGGAGTCGTCTTTCACTTCCTGACCGCGCCAAAGCGGATTCTGGGGGTTGGCAAGGCGGAAGCGCTCGAGTGCACAAGAATGAAGCTGGTCCCGGCCGGCGCGAAGGGCCGGAGGGCGTCCGTGCCGATTTCGGATTCTGAATTCCAGATCCCCGTCGACATGGTGATCAAGGCGATCGGTCAGAAAACGAGCGATAGTTTTCTCACCCAGATCCCCTCCATACGAGTAAAGGAGGGCAGGGTCGTCGTCAACCTGGAGAGTATGCAGACTACCGATCCGAGGTACTTCGCCGGAGGCGACTGCATCAACGGCGGAAAGGAAGTCGTAAATGCTGCCGCGGACGGGAAACGTGCTGCTCACGGCATCGACAGATATATTTTTTCGAAGTAATCGCACAGGCAGCAGCCCCGGCACCCCTGCAGCGGAGATCCGATGCATGACAGTATCAGCCCGGCGACGTCGGCGCCGGCTTTGGTCATTGTGATCAATATTCAGGAATAACGGAATGGTTGATCTCTCGATTAACTGCGGCGGCATCGAGTCGCCGAACCCATTTTGGCTGGCGTCGGCGCCCCCATCGAATTCGGCGTACCAGGTTTGCAAAGCCTTCGAACAGGGGTGGGGAGGCGCCGTCTGGAAAACGATCGGCGAGCCGGTCATGAATACGGTGAACCGGTACGGAGGAATCGATTATTCGGGCCAAAAACTTGTCGGGCTCAATAACATCGAACTGATCAGCGACCGGCCCATCGAGACCAACCTGCGCGAGATCGCGGAAACAAAAAAGCTCTGGCCCGATCGGGCTGTCATCGCTTCGCTGATGGTGGAGTCCAAGCGCGAAGTCTGGCACGACATCGTCAAACGAACGATCGATACCGGCTGCGACGGCATCGAGTTAAACTACGGCTGCCCGCACGGGATGAGCGAGCGCGGGATGGGTTCGGCGGTCGGACAGGTGCCGGAGTACTGCTCGATGATCACGGAGTGGGTGACGGAGGTGTCGACGATCCCGGTTCTCGTGAAACTGACTCCGAACATCAGCGACATCCGGTTCCCGGCGCGCGCCGCACGGAAGGGTGGCGCTCACGGCCTGTCGCTCATCAACACGATCAACAGCATTATGGGCATCGACCTCGATTCATTCTCGCCGATGCCGGCCGTCGACGGAAAGGGGACTCACGGCGGTTATGCCGGAGCGGCCGTCAAGCCGATTGCGCTGAACATGGTCTCCCAGATCGCGGGCGATCCGCAGGTGAACCTGCCGATTTCAGGCATGGGCGGGATCTGCACGTGGCGGGACGCGGCCGAGTTTATCCTGCTCGGCTCGACGAGCGTCCAGGTCTGCACCGCGGTCATGCACTACGGCTTTCGATTGATCAACGACCTCACCGAGGGGCTCTCGAACTGGATGGAAGAGAAAGGGTTTCGGACGATCGAGGACTTCCGCGGCCGCTCGCTTCAGTGCATCACCGATTTCGGCGGCCTCAATCTGCTGTACAAGACGGTCGCGGAAATCGATGAAACGAAATGCATCCAATGCAATCTTTGCTATATCGCGTGCGAAGACGGCGCGCATCAATGCATCGACATCATCCCGCACAACGGCAAGAACCAGCCGAAGATCCGGCAGCCCGATTGCGTGGGATGCGCACTCTGCTTCCTCGTCTGTCCAGTCGATTCCTGCATCTCGATGGTCAGAAAAGACGACGGATCGGAGGCAATTACCTGGAATGAGCTCATGAAACAGCTTCCCCAGCCGCTCACCTGGGAGGCGTTGCGGCAATTTCAGCACAAACACGGGATCGAGATTCACTGATCCGTGATTTCCCCGCGAACTCCCAGGAACCGAAGGGAGGTTCGCGACTGTTCACCAGGGTAGGGAGAACCCACTATCTCACAAACCCAAACGAAAGGAGCACCGTATGCCACCCACAGAAAAGGATCAATTCATCGAAGTCTGGGAACGTGAATTCCAGACCACGCTGAAGCTGCTCAAGCACTATCCCGCCGATAAGCTGAGTCTGAAGCCCGCCGAGAAATCCCGGTCGGCAAAAGATCTGGCATGGACGTTTGCAATGGAGGAACATACACTGATGGGCGGCGCGCTGAAGGGGACATTTGATTTTCAGAATGCGCCGAAGGCGCCTGCCACCCTCGCTGAAATCATCTCCGCCTACGAGCAGGGCCATAAGGACCTGGTCGACAAGGTAAGGCGGACGCCCGACGCGGAGTTCAACCAGAAGATTCAGTTTTTTACGGGTCCGAAACAGACGACGGACATGCGTAAGGCCGATATCCTCTGGATGGGCGTCATGGATACGATTCACCACAGGGGACAGCTCTCGGTTTATTTGAGGATGGCCGGAGCAAAAGTGCCGTCCATCTACGGTCCCTCGGCAGACGAGCCCTGGATGTAGAGTCCATCCCGTTTGGGTTTCAAGTTCCGGGGAACAAACCCGGAACTTGAAGCCCGGGCGTGCCTCAACGGCATCCCGTACTGCAAGGAGTACTCCCCGCCTCATATAATTCTTCTTCCGCATGCGTGAGCGTCATCCGGGCCTCACCGATGAGGAGAGCGAACAATGACTTCCGGTTTAGAGCGCGTTACAAGCTTCTTACCGTCCAAGATCGATAACTTTCTCTGGGAGAAGCGATTGGGAATCTCCACGAGAGGCATTGTCGACCCTCTCCCCGAGGTTACGGTGAACTATAATTATATGACGCTGTCCTATCGCGATAACATTCGGATTCTCAAGACGGTCAATCTCACGTTAGACGACATTTTCGTGGACATCGGATGCGGCAAAGGCCGCATGCTGTGCTGCAGCGCGCTCAGCGACGTGCGCGAAGCGATCGGGATCGAGCAGTCGCCGGAGCTTTGCGCCATAGCCCGGTCGAACGCGGCACGTCTGCGCGGAAGAAAGGCTCCGATCACGATCATCCAGGGCCGCGCCCAGGAATTAGATTACCGGAAGGGCACAGTCTTCTACCTTTATAACCCGTTCGACCCTTCTGTCTTCGGCCAGGTTCTCGATCGAATCCGCTTATCGCTCGACGAGGAGAGTAGACCCATCCGCATTGTTTATGCCCGCCCGGACCATGAAGAGTGCCTTGAAGCCTGCCCGTGGCTCGAGAAAGTGGATAGCTGGATGGCGGGACGCCGGGCAACTTCGGTGGGGGTTTCATTCTGGAGGTCGCGCCTGCCCGTGCCGGTCCACTCCGGCTGATACTGCGTTGACATTCAAGCCGGTGTTTCCTATCTTTCCGCACGATCCCTCTTGTCCCGCTTAGCGGGACGGTGCGGGATGCTCCTCACCTGTCAGATTTCAGCATAGTCCAATCGCAATCACCACCGATCAGCATCTAGCATGTCCATCCTCATTCAAAACGCCCGCATCATCACGGCAGAGCAGGACTACAAGGCCGACATTTACATCGAGCGGGAAACAATAACGGCGATCGGCGCGAATCTGCCGATGAAAGCCGACAGGACTATCGATGCCGCGGGCAAGATGGCTATTCCGGGCGGCATCGACGTGCATACGCATCTCGACATGCCGTTCGGCGGGACGGTATCCAGCGACGACTTTGAGACCGGAACCAGGGCGGCGGCGTTCGGGGGGACCACGACGCTCGTCGATTTCGCGATCCAGGCCAAGGGAACGAAGATGCGTGAAGCGCTCGATCTGTGGTGGAAGAAAGCCGAAGGAAAAGCCTGCATCGACTACGGGCTTCACATGATCGTGACGGATTTGCCGGATGCTCATCTCGAGGACATGAATGACATGGTCCGGAGCGGGGTCTCCAGTTTCAAGCTCTTCATGGCATACCCCGGGGTGCTGATGGTTGACGACGGGACCATATTCAAGGCAATGAGGAAGACCGCCGAAAACGGCGGGCTCATCTGCATGCACGCAGAAAACGGGAGCGCCATCGATGTGATCGTAAAAAGAGCGGTTGCCGAGGGAAAGCGAGCTCCAATCTATCATGCTCTCACGCGGCCGACAACCGCCGAAGCCGAGGCGGTGAACCGGGCCATCGCTCTGGCGGAAATGGCGGGAGTGCCGGTGTACATCGTTCATCTTTCCTGCCACGATGCTCTCCAGCGTGTGGCGGAAGCCCGCGACAGGGGACTGCTCACCTACGCAGAAACTTGCCCGCAGTATCTCTTTCTTTCTATCGAAGACCTTGAACGCCCCAATTTCGAAGGAGCGAAGTACGTATTTACGCCCCCTCTGCGGGAGAAATGGCACCAGGACAAACTCTGGGACGGCCTCAAGACGAATAATCTGCAGGTGGTCTCGACCGATCATTGCCCGTTCTGTTTCAAAGAGCAGAAAGAGATGGGAAGGGATGATTTTACCAAGATCCCCAACGGCGGCCCGGGCATCGAGAACCGGCTGCAGCTCTTGTTCGAGGGCGGCGTCAACAAGAAACGGATCTCGCTGAACCGCTGGGTTGAAATCACCTCGACAACACCGGCGAAAATGTTCGGCCTCTATCCCCGCAAAGGGTCGATCGCCGTCGGAAGCGATGCTGATATCGTCATATGGGATCCGAACGCCGAGCACGTCATCTCGGCGAAGACGCACCACATGCGTGTTGACTACTCCATGTTTGAGGGGTTCAAGGTCAAAGGGAACGCCGAGACGGTTCTCTCCCGCGGGGTAGTGATTATCGATAATGGCACATGGCGAGGGAGGGCCGGCCGGGGCCAGTTTCTCAAACGCGATGCATTTGCGGGCGCCTGGAGGTAAAAGCGTGTTGCAGAGCGATCAGCTCGACCCGGTAGAGCGCTTTATCCCGCTCGAAAACCACAACTCTCATCTCTGATCAGGAGGATTGCCATGACCCGCTTCTTACCGCAGATACTTCTTCTTTTGTTCGTAGCGTCGGCCTTTTCTCAAGTCCGACCCGTCCATACGTTTTCCATCGTCGCCCGCGACTCCGTCACCGGCGAGCTTGGGGTCGCGGTGCAGTCGCACTGGTTCTCGGTAGGCCCGCTCGTCCCGTGGGCGGAAGCCGGGGTAGGCGCAGTCGCGACGCAGTCATTCGTCGATCCGGCCTACGGACCGCTCGGGCTCGAACTGATGCGGGCGGGGAAGACTGCGCGCCAGGCGCTGGACGGAATCCTTGCGTCCGATCCGGGCGAGGCAGTACGGCAGGTCGCCATGGTCGATGCGCGCGGCAACGTCGCGGCTCACACCGGGAAGAAGTGCATCCCGGCTGCCGGGCACATCGAGGGAGAACAGTTCACGGTCGAAGCAAATCTGATGTTGAACGACAAGGTCTGGCCCGCGATGGCCAGGGCGTATCGCGATACGAAAAGCGACCTGGCCGACCGGATGCTGGCCGCACTCGATGCGGCTCAATTGGTGGGGGGAGACATCCGGGGAAAACAATCCGCCGCCATTCTGATTGTAAGCGGGAAATCCTCCGGCAGGCCCTGGACGGACCGGATCATGGATTTGCGGGTTGAAGACAATCCCGAACCGCTGAAAGAACTCCGGCGGCTCGTCAACGTCCACCGGGCATACCAGCGCGAGAACAACGGAGACCTGGCAGTCGAAAAAAATGATGTGGCCGGTGCGCTGCGCGAGTACGGGGCCGCCGAGCAGATGATGCCGGATAATCTCGAGATGAAATACTGGCACGCCGTTGCACTGGTGAACGTCGGAAAGCTGGATGAGTCGCTGCCTATTTTCAAAGCGGTCTTTCAGGCGGACCCAAATTGGGTCGAGCTCACGGGGCGGCTTCCGAAGATCGATCTACTGAAAGTCGACGACGCGGGGCTGAAGAGGATACTTTCTGCCGCACCGCGATCGAAGTAGGCGTATAATTCACAAATCCTTAAACATCTTTAGAGAGCACCTGCCATGAAAAAAACGTATCGCATCTCACCGGGAACGGGAGTGGTTAGAACGCTCCTGCTTGCTTTGTTGATTGCTGGAATTGTCTCTTGTTCAAACAACTCGGCGTCATTGCAGACGAAAATCGATTCGCTTCAAGCTGAACTCAAAAAAGTTACCGATGAAAAGGCGATGATTGAAGCACATCTGATACGTTTTGATTCGCTCGACTTTGATGTTTACAGTCATGCTCAGTGGGACTTATTAGGAGTAAGCCATGACGACAATATCATTGTTACCTATCCCGACGGACATCAGACCACCGACATCAAAGCACACATTGAAGAACTAAAACCCATGTTTGTGTTTGCCCCGGACACACGAATTGTTGAGCATCCCATCAGATTCGGTTCGGGCGATTGGACTTGTGTAACAGGCTACATCCTCGGAACATTTTCCAAGCCCATGCCTGTTGGTAACGGCAAAACAATTCCAGCAACCGGCAAAACATTCAAACTGCCCATGTGCACCGTCGGACATTGGAAGAACGGTAAAATGATTGCAGAAAATCTCTACTGGGATAACCAGACGTTTATGAAGCAGATAGGACTGGCGAAATGATTCATCGACTCTACCCACGGCACTCCATTTTTTGAAAGGGATTGTTGTGGTCGTTCCATTGTTTTTGCCGCCGGAAAATTGATTGTTCGATAGCGGCAAAAACATCGGCGTGGTTTGTGCGCATGATCGTTGAAGGCGGGCGGGGTTTCTGATGCAGAATCGCTTTCTCCCGGTCGCGCTTGTGTTTTCCGCCTTGCTCGCCGTCATTCATCTCCTCGCATTATTCTTCCCGTCTGCCCTTAACTGGGGATTTCATTTTCTCGCGTTTCTCCCGCCGTTCGTTGCGCTTCTGTATGTCCTCGCAGCAGTAGCAGGCTGCTTCGGTGCACTGAGCGGTCGTGCCGAACGCTGGGTCGCCTCCGCATCGGATTTTCTAATGAAAAGGCCGCTTCAGTCTCTCTCTTTGATCCTTACTCTCTTTGTCGTTTCGGCCGCCGCGTTTCGCATCTCGGCGCCCCTCCTCGGCGACAGTTTTTATCTCGTGAGAAACTATTCTGAATCGCTGCGGGGGGTCGCCCCGCTCTACGCCCGGAATGAACCTCTGGCCACATACTACTTCGCTCTCCTCCTCAACGCCCGTCATGTCTCGACCTTCGGCGGGTTCATGACGACATTCTTCGTCGCCGATCTGTTGCTCGGGATCGGATTCATCGTCAATGCATTTGTTGTCCTCCGCAAGGTTCTTTCCGACTCGAGGTGTCAACTTCTGGCGCTCCTGTTAGTCCTGGTTGTGCCATATATGCAGGTGTTTTTCGGTTACGTGGAGACCTATTCAGTCGTTCTCTTCACTCTATCGTTGTATATCCTGGCCTGCGTCCTCAATCTCAAAGGAAAGGCACCCTTTCCCCTCGTCCCCCTGTCGTTCCTGCTGCTTGCGCTCGTACACTACTTGTCGATTCTGACGCTGCCGTCGCTGCTCTACGTCGCGTACCGGGAATACCGGCATCGGGGATTGCGCCCGCTTCTCATCGGGTTCGGAGGGGCCGCGGCCGTCTTCCTTGCGCTGCTCGTCGGTGTGAACTTCGACGTCTCTCAGTTTTCCTCTGCCGTTCCTCACCACCATTATCTCTCGATCTCCACGCCGCAAGACGCGGCGGACGCGGAGAGTCAGGCATACACCCTGATTTCGCCCTTCCATGCGGTGGACCTCGCAAATTATCTTGTTCTCATGTCGCCGGGCGTCTTTCTCCTTCTGATCTTCGCCGCCGTGCGAGACAAACTCTCCGTACCCGGTTCCCCCGTTCAGCGGCTGCTCCTGCTTGCGGCGGCGCCTGTTTTCTCATTTTTGTTAATAGTGAAATTCGATCTCGGTGCGGCGAAGGACTGGGACGTCTTCGCTCCGTACTTTTTCCTGCCGGCCCTTCTGGCCGGAATTTCTTTTCTCGACCGGCCTCAGCCCGCTTCCATGAAAATTGCCTCACTCGTCATTGTCATTTCCGCTCTCAACTCGCTCGTGTACGTCGATCTGAACTCGACAAAGGAGGCGAGCATCCGCCGATATCTGAGCCTCAGCGACCCGCGAACGTTTTCACACCTGTCGCAGTACGCGTTTTCCCTCCATCTCTCCCAATACTACCACCAGGTGCAAAATAGACCGGGAGCCGTTGATGTCTGGAAACGCTTCATTGCGTCGGACCCATCCGACGGGCGGGGCTACCGGAATCTTATCACGAACCTGGGAATGGAGATTGATCTGTCCCGCGCTCCCGAGCATGCCGTCCCGGCTCTCATCCGCGGGCAGATCCGGGATACGTATGAGCGGTGGCTCATCGCCGATTCCACGAATGATGCGCTCAAAACGGAATTCACACGATTTTGCATCGATGCAGGGAACGAATCGTTCAATGATGGGCGCCCCGACGACGCACGATCGTACTACTCCCTGGCGATCAAGGCCCAGCCCGATAACGCGAATGCGTATAACAATCTTGGAAGCGTCTACGCGCAGGAAGGAAAGCGCGATCGGGCCGTCGAATTGTACCGGAAGGCGCTCGGCCTCAGGCCCGAATATCCGGAGGCACTTATTAATCTCGGTAATCTCTACGCCGAGCTGGGAGATTCCGCACGGTCGAGGGAGCTTCTGGCCCGCGCTTCCCGTCTCATGAAAGCGGAACCTCAACAGCTTTCCGCCGACACCACCGGCGGCAGGCGAAACCACCAATAACCGGCGTTGTCTCCTCGTACGAACGAGGGGGTCAATGAAGATCTCGCTCTGCTGAAGCCGCCGCCTTGCCGGAGAAGTGAGAAAGTCCTATATTCATCCTCCGGCGCTGACGATTTTTGTAACGGCGCCGATCATACCGCACCGAGAACACTGAACGATGACATCATCGGAACCCGCCGGGCTGGTCGACTTCAATTTAGGCCAGCTGGGCAACAGCCCGCTCATCAACGCCGACATCGCACCGACAACAATCGCCCAGCGCACATGGGGAACGTACAACATCGCGGCGCTTTGGATTGGGATGTCGGTCTGCATCCCGACCTACATGCTGGCCAGCGGATTGATAGCCGGGGGTATGAACTGGTGGCAAGCGATCGGCACCATCGCGATAGCGAATGTGATCGTCCTGATACCGATGATACTGAACGCACACGCGGGGACGAAGTACGGAATCCCCTTTCCGGTGCTTGCCCGCGCCTCGTTCGGCACCCTTGGTTCGAATATTCCCGCACTCCTGCGCGCGATCGTAGCCTGCGGCTGGTTCGGCATTCAGACCTGGATCGGCGGGCAGGCGATCAATGCCATGCTCGTCGTCCTGATTCCGCAATGGGGAGCGTTCGCCGGCGGCCCGTGGTTGAGTTTCGCGATATTCTGGGTAATGAATGTCTATTTTATCGTCAAAGGGACCGAATCGATCCGATGGCTCGAATCACTATCCGCCCCGTTTCTGATCGTGGTGGGCCTGGCCCTCTTGTGGTGGGCCTACGATCGCGGCGGCGGATGGGGGCCTATCCTTTCTCAGCCCAGCAAATTTCAATCGGCGGGTGAATTCTGGAGATTTTTCATGCCGGCGCTCACCGGCATGGTCGGGTTCTGGGCGACGTTGTCGCTGAACATCCCCGACTTCTCCCGGTACGCCAGGAGCCAGCGCGCACAGATCATGGGACAGGCGATCGGCCTTCCTCCGACTATGGCCCTCTATTCTTTCATCGGCGTGGCCGTCACTTCGGCGACGATTGTCATCTTCGGCGAAGCGATCTGGGATCCGGTCGCGCTTCTCGCCCGTTTTAACAACCCCGTCATCATCGTTCTTTCGATGGTCTCCCTGCTCGTGGCGACGCTGACGACAAATATCGCGGCAAACGTCGTCTCGCCGGCGAATGATTTGGCAAACCTTATGCCGCGAAGGATCTCGTTCAAGACCGGGGGGCTCATCACCGCGTTCATCGGCATCGCCATGATGCCGTGGAAACTCCTGTCGGATTACGGGACGTATATCTTCGGTTGGCTGATCGGCTATTCGAGTTTTCTCGGTCCGATTGCGGGCGTTCTGATTGCGGATTACTTTCTCCTCCGGAAAAAGCGCCTCAATGTGCGGGATCTTTATCTTCGCGGCGGGGAGTATGAATACACCAGGGGATTCAACTGGAGGGCAATCGCCGCGCTCGCGGCCGGAGTTCTCGTGGCGCTGATCGGCCTCGTCGTGTCCGACCTCCGCTTCCTCTATGACTACGCCTGGTTTGTAGGCTTCGCGGCGGCGTTTGCAGCGTATTCGCTGATCATGAAAAAATCCCGGCACGAGCAGGCGGCACCCGCCCACCCGCCCGACGCGCGATCCGGGGGAGGCTAAACAAAATTGATCAACTGCGGGAATCGATGAAGGGAAAGATCTTCGTTGCGGTTGCCGGTAATATCGGCTCGGGAAAATCCTCTCTGACACGGCTGCTCAGCGGGCATTACGGATGGAAAGCGTTGTATGAGTCGGTCGAGGACAACCCCTACCTGGCCGACTTTTACGTCGATATGAACCGGTGGTCGTTCAACCTCCAGGTTTATTTCCTCTCGAAACGATTCAAAGATCATAAGAAGATCGTCGAGGGGACGGAGAGCGTCATCCAGGACCGGTCGATTTACGAAGATGCGGAAATCTTCGCCAAGAACCTCCATTTAATCGACAAGATGGACGACCGGGACTACACGAATTACCGGGAATTGTACGGGGTGATGATGGAGTATCTGCAACCCCCCGATCTGCTGATTTTTTTAGACGCGCGGATTGAAACCCTTCTGAACCAGATCGCCAAGCGGGGGCGGGAGTACGAACAGAGCATCCCCCGCTCATACCTGGAGCAGCTCAACGGCCATTACCACGAATGGATCAAGAGCTACCGCCTCGGCCCGCTGCTCATTGTACCGTCGGATGAAGTGGACTTTGTCCACGAGAGGGGAGACTTCAACCGGATGCTGTTATTAATAGAGGGGAAACTGTTGGAGCTCGGCTACCGGTCCGCAGAGCGCGCAACGCCCGGACACTAGCCAGCGACTTTAGTGTCCGTTCAATAATTACAGTCCTTCTGTTCGGACTCTGCGCACTATCACCTTTAAGACCCTCAACTGCAGGTTCATATCGGGGGGAGGAACTTCTCAGCAGTCACACCTTTGCGGCTGGTGGAGATGCCCTTTGCGAGCCGCGAAGAGCCCTCTTTGACCACATCCTAGCGCCCCTCTGCCTTCCGGGATCCCCCTTAATCCTCAGATCTGGCGTTAGACTGACTGACCCCTGTACGCGGACGGAAGAGACGGAGAGAGGGCTTCCTACCGAATTGAACTGCATCGAATGTTACCCATCCTCGATAATCGCACGGAGGCAAATGTCCTCGTACACCATCATGGAGTGAAACGGTGTCGAGCATGGGAGATTCCTGAGAGCGAAACCCAGGGGGTGCAATTCGACGCGAGGCGAAATGTGGGGCCAGGGAGGGCAGATGAGCCTTTATCCAATCGGTTAGATCAATTT